>NZ_JADBUP010000040.1:0-32185 GCF_020245605.1 Microcystis sp. M061S2
CACGGCAGAAGTCGTCGACATGACAGAAAAGAGCTTCTAGACTAGACATAGATGGGTTGGGGGTGCTGAGTTTATATATTTTTCAGCTTACTAGCCCCCGCCTTTTCTTTCCTCCCTTATCCCGAACTGACGTTATTTAGTGATTTTATGCGATTTTATGCCTATTTTTCTCATTTTTGCCCTCTCAAAAATTAATTATGGAAGAACTCTAGTATAGACCTCGTTTCCACACAGAAACCAGAAGAGCCGAATAGATCAATGAATTACTTTTCATTCCCAGAAAAAGCGATTGATCAGATGCTTTGATCTTGTACGCACAAAAATGTATATATTGATGATATGGTCTTCGACTGGGACAACAATAAAAACCAAAGCAATCTCATCAAACACGGTATCAGTTTCGAGGAAGCGATCGCTATATTCGCTGATCCTTCTATCCTGACCTTTGAGGATACCCGATGCAACTATGGGGAAACGAGATTTGTTTCAATAGGGAAAATAACGCTTGCCACCCAAGAAAAGAAAGTGATCATCGTAGTTATTCATACTCAAAGAAATCAAAGCATTCGTCTCATATCAGCCAGAAAAGCCAATGAACGGGAGAGAAAACGCTATGAGCAACCCTGAATTTTCCCTTGATATGCCTCTTAAAGAGCGACAAGAGAAATTTATGCAAATGTCCGATGAGAATATTGATTATTCAGATATTCCTCCCCTAGATGATGAATTTTTCAAGAATGCTAAACTGGTCAAACCAAATCCACAAACAGAGCAAATTAGTATCAGGTTGGATTCAGAAATCCTTGAGTGGTTTAGGAATCATGCTCAAGAAAAGAGCTATCACGACCTAATTAATGATGTATTACGAACCTACGTCAAACATCAATCGCAATAGCCGATTATCTGCCGAGTAAAGAACCTCAAGAAGCGGTTATAAATGGCAATGATTATAATATCAATTGCAGTGGTTGCCTAAATTAAACCTCAAATGTCGGATTTTGCAAAAACTCCGAAACACCTTATATGCTACAATTCACAAGCTGCGGCGAGAGAAACTTCATTATTAGGTAAATAATAGTCGTCCTTTTGGTTCAGGAATGATTCGTTCTAGTTGTTTTGCAGTTTCAATCCATTCTTGAATAACAAGTTCAGCATTTTGTACAGCTTCTTGATAGGTTTCTCCATCTGCCATACATCCTGCTAATTCTGGAACTTCAACAATAAAAGCTTGATCTTCCTCACTCCAATAAATAATTAATTCATAGCGAATTTTCATCTTTCCCTCCTAATTTATATTTTAAAATTAGATTACGAATTTGTTTGATTTGATAAGTTATGTAGGTTGGGTTGAACAGAGTGAAACCCAACAATTATAGGCTTTGTGTTGGGTTTCGTGCCTCAACCCAACCTACTACTACTGAACCAGAGAACAAAGAATCATCATAACATTATTGATCATCTGGCAAAGCTAAAATTTCATCCCCAATTAAATCAGGTAAATTTTCGGTATGAACGTGCAAGTGAGTAATTGAGCCTATTAATTCTGCCAAAATATCCCCTTTTTGGTCATCAGTTAGGCTTGGTAATTTAAGCTGACTTAGTAAGAATAAAACCGCCTCGCATTCTTCACCTAATTCAGATAATAGAGTGACCAAGGTAGAGTTGACTTTCAAGGGTTTTTCAGTGTTTGAAATCATTGCTTATTTTCCTCTGTTTAATCGCTTTTCTGCTCTAGATAAACTTTTTTCTAAACCTTTAATTTCTCTTTCTCAGTAATTAATTAAGTTTTCATCGGGGGATTCTTTTTGTTCCTCATTGGCAATTTTTTGATGATGGATCAGAATTTGATAACGAATGCTTTCAACAGATTTACGAAATTTCTTTTTTGACAAGTATTTACTCCTAACTTGCGCTGGTTAATATCTATCGTAATTATAAACCATAGATTATGTAGGGGAAAATGGCATTTACCCTCCTGGGGTGACGGTGACAGGTATCGAATCGCTGAACCCCTGATAACCTCGTGTGGAAACGATGTAGGATCGGAGTTTGAAAAAACTGCCAAACGCTTTATATGCTACAATTCACAAGCCGCAACGCGAGAGGAGAATAGACTGTAATCTTGACCGGAGACTCGAAAAAAAATCCGATACAATATAGATTCCCCATCCACCCTGATCGGTCCTTGGATGTTGGATGCCTCCACCCTCTCCTGATCGACCACCCTTGTAGGCATAGGCAGGTGTCCTTTGGGTGCTGATGATAGTGCGTTTGTACTCCATATTAAATCGGAATATTCTTTCCAGTTTCCGTTGACTCGCCAGCCTATTGCGTCCCCAAAACGTTGCCACGCTTGACTATTATATTCGCCGATTCGGTTGCCTGTCTGCTTGTAGATAGCCAATTGTACGGAAAAGCCAAACTGGCCACCGGAAGCCGCTAACCACTCCCGATCGATCATCCGCAAATCCTCACAGGAAAACTTCTCGGCGGATTCGCTGTCTATCGAGCCTTCTTTTTCTCGTTTAGCGGCCGCCAGCATGAGATCCCAGGTTTTTTGATCCGCCTCTTTCCATTTCTTTTGTTGCAGGAGTTCTCGTAGCGTTGTATAGTCCACGCCAGTGGTTGAGGAGATGAGGGTCGATCGTGGTTGGGTAGGTGGTGTTGGTTTCGGTGGCGTAAGCACGGGAGGTGATGGACTGGGTTGGGGGGATACTACGGCTATAGATGAGCGAAAAACAATATCTCCCCGATTTAAGTTAACATCTAGAATCGTCCCAAATTGAGGATGTTGATTTCCCCTTGTTAAATTGGGAAGATGTTGCGTCAAATAAAGACCTAATTCACTTCCCGTTACATACCCATCTTTTGTATAATCAGCCTCCCCTTCTAATGCTCTCAAAAATAGCGGCGTAAATACACTTTTTGCAGGAACTTTTTCATTCGCATCACCAGCCGTTAAAAATTGCCTCACGGGTTTATTCATCACATCTCGGATATAAGCATTTCCCGCGTCCTCTCCATTAGATCTTTGTTTAAAAATCGTTCCCGAGAAACAACTATCAAACACAAATAAAACGTGCTTTGCCTCCATTTGAGTTGCCCAAGAATTAATCTGTTCCATTGACAATGCCGCTTTCAGAAAGCCCTGTTCATCAACAATCGGATCGGGTGCATCAACGGGAACTAAATATCCTTTGGTCTGCTGACGAGTGTAACCATGCCCTGCAAAAAAAATCACTAGACGATTATTCTGTCGATAACCATAATCATCGATAAAATCCTTGATCCCATTACTCAATTTAGTTCGATTGGGATTGGGAATTTCTCTAACCTGAAATCCTTGTTTTTGTAGTGCCGTTATGACCTCTTTCGCTTCATATTGAAGGTTATTTAATTTTCCCCAATTTTTATAATCTCCAGCCCAAATAACTAAAGCATGGCTTTCTTGATAAACAATAACTTCTTTCCCATTAGCATCTTTTACGATCAAGGAATTACGCTGAGCTTGTGCTATTTTTATACCCACAAGACTAGCTGTTATTCCCGTTAATGCCAAACATCCCCAAAAAGCCTTTTTCATTACCTTACTCCTTCCACATCATTTTATTAATGGGGTTAGTGCTTGGATGAGTTCGGTTGCCTTTGGATCGTTTTTTTCTCTAAAAATTATCTTGACTTCATTACCTTGATCGATAATAATTGTCCCTCGTTCTAAATTTGCGTTGTTTTCGATTAACAATTCTCCTTTTTTGTTTTTACGGACAATAACTCCTCCATATTTAGTATCTTTATAAATTTCTAATAAAGTTGTGGCAATCTGCCCCAAAGCAACTGCCCCAATTAAAATATAAATAAGGGGTAATCCCCGATCATCCGTTATCGTTGACTTGTCTGGAATGACTTGCCCTTCAAAGTTCAATTCTTCCCGAACAGTGTTCACCTGTTCTGCGGGAACGCGCCACTGAATGTTGACTGATTGACTTTCCTGCGCTGAAACGCTTTGGTTTGAGAATCGATGGAAAAAAAGGCTCAAAACCAAGCCAACCAAAAATTTGCGCCGTTTAATGATAGACATCAATACCACCTTAAGCTCGTCTTTTTTCTGATTTTAACAGTAGAATCGCCGATGGGAATGAATAACTTAATTTATGACTCCATTCGTCTCACCTGAGAAATTTCTAATTTCATATCTACCGAAAAAAGATTCCAGGTTGACCATTTCTGTGGCGATCGTTTATGAAAAAGATAATGGTGTTCAGCTAACCATTCTCAATGCTTCCCCGTCTCCACGGTAAAATAGACAATGCTAACCCTAGTCATGCAAGGCGTAAAATTTCCCAGATTTTCGGATATTCTCGCTAACTACTTTTGTATATCTTCATTGGCCCGAAAAATCGCTTCTTGACCATCACTAGAGGCCACAAAACCCATAAAAGCTTTGACTGCTTCACTAGCAGGTTCTTTGTAAACGTAGTAAAGGGTACGCTGCCAGGGATAATTAGGTTCACTGGCTGAAATTCCGTCCACAGCGAGCGCCCTGACGGTTTTTTGGTCGGCAATTTGGCTATAGGTTGCGTAACTAATGCCATTCAGTCCTAAAACTCGCAAAATTGGGGTGGTGGCATCCCTATCCATCATTTTAAAATTAGTTCCCCTACCAAATTCCCCCCCTTGCAGCACTTCCTGACGAAAACTTTGATAAGTGCCACTAATAGGAGGACGATTAATCACTTGAATAGTAGCAGCAGAACCGCCCACCTCCGACCAAGAGGTGATTTTTCCGGTAAAAATATCTTTAACTTGGGTAGTGGTTAACCCCCCCGCAAAGGGATTTTTTACCCCCACCACAACAGCGATCGCATCTCGAACGATCGGACTAGAAGCCAATCCCTGAGAGCGTTCCGACTCGGTTAAAGGTCGTGACACCGCCGCAATATCGATCGCCCCCCGGGCCAATTCCTCTAATCCCTTATCAGATCCTTGAGCATTTGTCAAGACCTCTACCCCCTGAAATTTGGCAGTTAAAGCGGCTTTTAAGGCTTGATTAATCTGTACCATACTGGTAGAGCCGTTAATGCGAATTGTCGTGCCACTGGGGATAGAAGTCGGTGGGGCAAAACTGACCACTCGCTGGGGTGAAGGGGGAGGGGGTAGGGGAGAGGAGGCACTTTCCGATGTTGGGGATTTTTGCGGACTTTTACCGCTGCCACAGAGAAAAAATTCTTTACCTGCAGCACATTGACTTTGCAGCCAGAAGTAACCCCCACCTAAAATGCCCGCAGTGGCTAAAAGAGCGATTATTAAAGCAGTTGTTTCGTTTTTTTGAGACATAATTATTCAGTGAGCGGTGATCCGTTAGGGTATTTGGGGATTTTTCGGTCAACAGTGAACAGTAAACAGTAATCGGGGAAAAGAAAGTTCCGAAGTTTTCAGCTAACACCTTCTACTTAAAACTGCAATCTGATCACTGATAAGGAATGAGGCTCTTCTGATTTCTGTGTGGAAACGAGGTCTATACTGATAGTTTCTTCCGCAAGATAGTCCTAAAAGTCTTGTCTGATAACTTTAGGCGAAGAGTCCTCTTAAATTGGCATTTTGCTACTAATTGATCATACTCAGTCTAGGAGAGCCATAATTTTTAATCCTTTTAATCTGAACTCATCGGCAACAGGCAGGGCCAATAAAGAGCAATCTGGCCCGCCTGCGGGGCGATAATATTCTGAAAATAATCCCTAGCCATCTCCAGTAAACCCTCGCTCATAGCTGACTAGCACAGTAAACCGCCCCCATCAGTCCCACTTGGGCATTAAGGACGATATTAACGGGAATATTGCTTAATAGCTCTGCCATCCGACCTTTAGCCCGAAAAGCCTTCATAAAGCTACCCTCGGTCATTAGGGGAAGATTTTTGGCCGCAATCCCCCCCGCGATGTATAATCCTCCGTAGGGAAGCAACTTGAGGGCTAAATTGCCCGCCTCCGCACCGTAGGCCTCGACAAAGATTTTCATGGTTTGATAACAGAGATAATCCGAGTTATCTTGGGCAAAACTGGCAATTTTAGCCGCTAAATCCACGGTTTTTTGCGGTTTACCCATTTCTGCTAACCAAGTGCGGTAAATTTCCGCCATGGCCGGTGATGACTGACTATAGTTACTATCGTGGAGAAATCGATAGATAGAAGTGATTCCAGGGCCAGAAACCACTCGCTCCACCGAAATTCGCTCGATATTATAGAGTTCCAAGAGATAATTTAATAGTTGATATTCTAAACTCGATCGAGGGGCAAAATCGGCGTGGGAACCCTCACTACCAAACACCCGATATGTACCCTTCGAGACAGGGATCAAAAAACCCTCTCCTAACCCAGTTCCCGCACCGATAACCGCAATCGGGGCCTCTGGTACTGCGGGGGCCGACTGTAGATTGTGCAGCTCCTCTGGGGCTAATCCTAACACCCCATAACCGATCGCCGCAAAATCATTAATTAATTTTACCCGCTCAATCTGCAGCTCGCGGCTTAGGCGATCGCCAGTTAGGGACCAACTTAAATTGGTCAATTCGGAACTATTGTTAACCACTGGACCGGCAATACCGAAACAAGCTTTTGCCACTGGGGGAATAGTGGTTTGTCGGGCCAAAAACTGCTGGACGATCGGCACCAGATCGGGGTATTGTTCACTAGGATAAATTTCTTGATCGAGAGTAATTAGCCGGGGTTGGGGACTATCCGATGAGTTTTGGCAATCCACTAAACGCAGGATTGTTTTAGTTCCCCCGATATCTCCCCCTAAAAGAATCGTCATGTTGGTTTTCCCTCAGTTTGTCCCCATAATTATAGTTTTTTTACCGCTTCTCCCCAGCAAATTTAAGGGCAGCCGATTCTATACTATAGTTAAAGATGATAATTCCTAAGCCCTAATTAAGGATTGATTAATCGTCGCTCCGGGGTTGGAATGGGGATTGGCTAGAGGACAGAAACAGGACTGAAAGACATTTTAGGTCTAACTGTAGCCTCAAGGCGATCGATAGGGCGGCAAAACCTATCACTGTCCCCATAACTTTTAAGATAGACCAGAGAGGGAGAAATTAGCTTGGGTGTAGAACTTCGCAGTTACGTTTATCTTGACAATTTACAGCTTCAACACGCTGCTTACATCGGTACAGTCGCCCAAGGATTTTTACCCTTACCCGGGGATGCTTCCCTCTGGATTGAAATTTCCCCCGGCATCGAGATTAATCGCATCACCGATATTGCCCTCAAATCCGCCGTGGTTCGTCCGGGGGTTCTATTCGTAGAACGACTCTACGGACTCTTAGAACTCCATTCTAGCAGTCAGGGAGAGGTCAGGGCGGCCGGTCAGGCAATTTTGCAGTATTTAGGCGTTAGTCAGCGCGATTGTCTGAAACCGCAAATTGTCTCCAGCCAAATTATTCGCAACATTGACGCTTACCAAGCCCAATTAATTAACCGTAGTTCTCGGGGTATGATGTTAATGGCAGGACAGACTTTATATGTTCTAGAAGTACAACCAGCCGCCTACGCTTCCCTAGCCGCTAATCAGGCCGAAAAAGCCGCTTTAATTAATATCCTACACGTTACTTCCGTGGGCAGTTTTGGCCGCTTATATTTAGGGGGAGAAGAACGAGATATTATCGCCGGTTCCCGAGCGGCAGTTTCAGCTTTAGAAAATATTCAAGGTCGAGCTTTTCCGGGTAGCGACAAAAAAGAATAAGCTAATGAAGGCAAAAGGCAGAGGGCAGGAGAAGGTATAGGATAGTGGGAAGTGGGAAGAAAGAAGAGAAAGTTTGAGCATTTGTACTAAATAGCTAAAAAGACGATTTACACTAAATCCTGTTATTAAAAACTGATTATTTATTCCCCCTTTTGCCTCTTGCCTCTTGCCTTTTGCCTGTCCTTATAAGTAACCTATACTCAACGGATTTAGTATTAGACCTATTGAGGAGATTCAAAAATTAGTTCGCCATTATTCATTTTTTCAACGACTAAATGGCGATAGAGTGTCACTTGCCGAAGGATTTGGTCGGGATTGTTTTTCTTGTTAGAAAACATGATCGTTTTAATCGATTCAAATTCTATTCTTGTGATCACACCATCTTCGATCGCTCGTTCAATTGTAACTCGTAAATATTCTAATTCTTGGCTTTCCTCTGGGGTAATTTCTAGACTGTTAGGACGTTCTATTTTCATTATCGATCGATTGTTCTTATCTGCTAACTGATAACTGGATAATCACGGCTATTTTTTCACACTTTTATGATCGCGCAGAGAGAGTTTCCGTCTGGTTAGAAACGACCAGATTATTATTTTGGCTGTGATTTTGCGGCAATTGTCCCGAGGCTAAATTCTGCCCCTCTCCCGTAATCAAACGAGCGCCACGACCGCGGGTAAAATAATTCCAACCCCATTGCACCATCACCACTAATTTATTATCAAATTCGATCAGATAGTAAATATGGGCCCAAACCCAGACTAACCAAGCGATGAACCCGGAAAACTTGACAAATCCCAAATCAACCACGGCCGCATTTTGGCCGATAACTGCCAGACTACCTCGATCGATATAATGAAAAGGTTGAATAGTTTGCCCTTTTAGGCGAGAAATTAATAAATTGGCCAGATATTCGCCCTCCTGCATGGCCACGGGGGCAATTCCGGGTAAAGGTTTATCTCCCTGATGGGCAAAATTAGCCAGATCCCCGATCACAAAAATATTGCCATAACCGGCGATACTTAAATCCGGTTCAACGATTACCCGGCCGACGCGATCAAGATTTACCCCAGTTCTTTCGGCCAAAATTCGCCCCATTCTCGATGCTTTGACCCCCGCTGCCCATAAAATTGTCTCGGCGGCGATTTCTGTCGTCTTTTCTCCCTGACGGACCGTGACACAACCTTCAACAATATTGGTAACGATGCTGTTAGTTTGCACTGTCACCCCTAATTTTATGAGAGAAGCGGCAGCTTTAGCGGATAAATCGGGTGAATATGGGGGTAATACCCGATCCATCCCTTCTAAGAGCAAAATTTTCGCTTCTGTGGGGTTAATCTGGTGGAAATCAGACCTAAGCGCACCGTGGGCAATTTCTGCGATCGCTCCTGCTAATTCTACCCCCGTCGGTCCGCCACCGACAATCACAAAAGTTAATAAAGCTTGCCGCTTTTCGGCATCGATTTCTTTCTCGGCCTTCTCGAAAGCGAGATAGATGCGACGACGCATTTCTACTGCGTCTTCAATGGTTTTTAACCCTGGAGCGTAGGGCTGCCATTGATCATTGCCAAAATAGTGATGACTGACTCCCGTGGCAATAACTAATTGATCGTAGGCGATTGGCGGGTGATCTTCCAAGATCACTTCTCCCTTGACCGGATCTATATCTATGGCATGATCGAGGAGAATATCTGTATTGTCATGACCCCGTAGGATTAAGCGCAAAGGTGAGGAGATATCGGCCGGAGACAGCGCCCCAGTAGCAACTTGATAGAGGAGGGGCTGAAAAAGATGGAAATTTCGCTTATCGATGAGGGTAACGTGAACGGGGGCGTTTTTTAGGGCTTTGGCCGTGTATAAACCCGCAAATCCGCCGCCGATGATAACAACTCTTGGCTGTTTTTCAGTCATTGCTTAACAATAATTCATAAATTTTCCCTAGTGTAGTCCGGATTGTCACAATTTAGCAGTGACAAGCGTTACCGAAAACAGTAGTCTTTAACCTAGAAAAAATATAAATCAGCGCTTTTTTGGCCAGCGCGGAAGGCAAAACCAAAAAAGTACAGGGACTCTGATCTGCTCGAAAAACTTGAAAAGACCGCTACGCCGTTTTACCTAAGTTTATGACCTGGGTTAACCAGGTGGGAACTTATATTCCGCGTTTCTGTTTCCGAGTACAAGCTCGGTTTACTACCACACGAATTGGTTATTCGCTCCCTTATCACAATCAAGCATAGATCAAAAAACTTGAAAGGCAGTCACCAACGTAGAAGCCCGATTTAGTTCGATCATAGCATTTTTTTTTCTCAGAGGCAAGAGGAGAATTATGAATTATGAATTATAAATTATGAATTATGAAGTGGGGAGGTGGGGAGGTGGGGGGTGGGGGGATGGGGAATTATGAATTATGAATTGGGGAAGTGGGGAGATGGGAGAATAAAGCTGCCTATTGCCTATTGCCTATTGCCTATTGCCTATTGCCTATTGCCTATTGCCTATTGCCTATTGCCTATTGCCTATTGCCTCCTGAATCCTAACACCCAACACCTGATCTTGTTTGCTCTCTGAAAGTCTGGGACTACAATAGAGAAAAGTGACAATTTTTGCCAGAGTGATTACCGAGGACTAATAAAGAATGACGGCTATCCTAGGGAAACCTGCCACGCTCAACACTCCGATTCTGCACCGTCTTGCCAATGGTTTAACGATTATTGCCGAAAGTCAACCGGTAGAAGCGGTTAATCTCAATGTCTGGCTGCAGGTCGGCTCGGCCTTAGAATCGGATCAGATCAATGGGATGGCTCATTTTCTTGAACACATGGTCTTTAAGGGAACCCCTAACTTAGACAGTGGCGAATTTGAACGGGCGATCGAATCGAGGGGAGCGGTGACTAATGCCGCTACTAGCCAAGAATACACCCATTATTACATTACCACTGCCCCGCGGGACTTCGCCCATCTGGCCCCGCTGCAGCTAGAAGTGGTTTTAGAAGCTTTAATTCCCGATGAAGCTTTTGAGCGGGAAAGACAGGTTATTTTAGAAGAAATTCGTCGTTCTCAGGATAATCCCCGTCGTCGCACTTTTTATCGCACCATGGAGACCTGTTTTCAAGTTTTACCCTATCGTCGTCCGGTGTTGGGTCCGACGGCAGTGATTGAAAATCTTACTCCTCAACAAATGCGCGATTTTCATCGGACTTGGTATCGTCCCGAATGGATGACGGTGGCAGTGGTGGGTAATTTGCCTGTAGATGATTTAATGGCTATTGTGAGCGATTCTTTAGATACTTTAGGCATTAAGGGCAATTCTGGGCTGATTTCCCATCCTATCGCCAATCTACAGCCCGAAGCTCCTTTTAACGAGATTATCCGTCAAGAATACGAGGATGAAAATTTGCAGCAGGCCCGCTTAATCCTATTTTGGAAAGTGCCGGGGTTGAGAGACTTAGAAAAAACCTATCCTCTCGATGTTTTAGCGGCTATTCTGGGTCAGGGCAAGGTATCGCGATTATTTCAGTCTCTGCGCCAAGAAAAGGGCTTAGTTTCCCAAATAACTGCCAGTAATATGTCCCAAGCAGTGCAAGGAGTGTTTTCCGTGTCGGCCCAATTAGCCTCGGAAAATATCGAGCAAGTGGAGAGGGAGGCCATAGCACAGATTAGACAAATCCAACAGGAAGCTGTGACAGTTTCTGAACTGGAACGAGTTAAAACCCAAGTGGCCAATCGGTTTATTTTTAGCAATGAAAGACCGAGCGATCGAGCTAACCTTTACGGTTATTATCATACTCAGATCGGTGATTTACAACCGGCTTTTTGTTATCCCCAACACATTGAAGCCCTCACTTTAGAGGATATTCAAAATGCCTGTCAAGAGTATTTAAATCCCCACGCTTACGGTGTGGTGGTGGTAAGACCAATTCAGTAATCAGTAAACAACCTATGTGGACTCAAATTGCTCGACATATTACCCAAACCACGGAAAAACCCTTTGAAATCGAGAAAAGTCGTCCCGTTAGTGGTGGCTGTATCAATCAGGGTTATGCCGTTAGTGGCAATGGTTTAATTTATTTCGTTAAGATTAACCAAGCGAACCAAGAGGCCATGTTTGCCGCCGAAGCTTTAGGATTAAAGCAAATTCACGCTACCAAGACTATCAGGGTTCCGGAGCCAATTTGTTGGGGAATTGCCGATAAATCTAGTTATTTAGTGCTAGAGTGGCTAGAATTCGGCGGTGGCGATAGTCAAAGCTGGGAAAAAATGGGGCGAAATTTAGCTCATTTACATCAAGTTTCCCTGTCTGATCGCTTTGGTTGGCAGTGTAATAATACCATTGGTTCTACTCCCCAGATCAATACCATTAGTAACAATTGGGCGGATTTTTTCGCTCATCAGCGTATTGGCTATCAATTAAGACTTGCGAAGGAGCGCGGGGGTAATTTTCCCGACGAGGATCAAGTTATTCCCGCTATTAGCGAGATTTTGAGTCAGCATCAACCCCATCCCTCCCTCGTCCATGGTGATTTGTGGTCGGGAAATGCGGCCATTACCGTCGATGGGGAACCGGTAATTTTAGACCCGGCCACCTATTGGGGAGACCGCGAGGTAGATTTAGCCATGACGGAACTTTTTGGCGGTTTTCCGGCGGCTTTTTATCGGGGTTATAACGATGTTTTCCCCCTCGATGCCGGTTATCAACAGCGCAAAACTCTTTACAATCTCTACCACATTCTCAATCACTTTAATTTATTTGGTGGTGGTTACGCTTCCCAGGCCAATCGGATGTTACAGGAAATTCTTTAAGGGTTTTACTTGTGAATCTTTACCGAGGATAAATTATGTCTATTCGAGAAAATACTGTGATGAAAACTCCAGAGACAAAAGTATGGACTGATGCAGAATTTATGGCGTTACCTGACGATGGTAATCGTTACGAATTGGTCAAGGGAGAGTTAGTTAATCTGGGCAATTCTGGGGCTTTACACGGTTATATTGCCATTATTTTAAGTGCTGCTTTATTCGCTTTAGTCACATCTCGAAAACTATGGGTATTATTGGAATCCAGCACTGCTTTTACTATGAAAAATGGCAATAAACGTTCTCCTGATATAGCTTTTTTTGCTAAGAAACGTCTGCAAGGATTGGAAGAATTGCCGACGGGTTTTTTAGAAGGTGGTCCCGATTTAGTGGTAGAAATTCTCTCTCCTGGCAATACAGTGGCAGAAATCGAGGACAAAATTGCCGAGTATTTTGCCAATGGGACTCGTTTGCTCTGGGTTATCAGTCCAGGTCAACACTATGTCTTAGTTTATCGTTCCGGGTACGAACCGCAGGAATTATTAACATCAGCAGATTTTTTGGAGGGGGAAGAGGTGGTTCCGGGGTTCACTTTTCCCGTGGCTGATTTGTTTCAAAAACTATCTTTGTGACTCTTTCTTCTCAACAAATCGGCTAATAAATCGGCACTGTCACTAATAGCTAGATGAGAAGCTTGTTGGGCCATGGCGGCCAATTTTTCGGGGTTAGACCATAAATGGAGGACTAATTCGCTTAAAAACTGAGCAGTTAACTCATTTTGACGGTAAAGATAAGCGGCTTGAGCTTCAGCGAAAACTTGGGCATTATAGAACTGATGGTCTTCGGCGGCAAAAGGATAGGGAATTAAAATCGAAGGCGTACAAGTGATCGCTAATTCCGTTAAAGTGCCGGCACCGGAGCGACTGATAGCCAGATTAGCTCTTTGCCATAGTCCCGCCATGTTGTTGTAAAAAGGCCGGGAAAAATAGTTAGAATGGCGCAAACTATCCGCTTCGGGGTCGTTTTCTCCCGTGAGATGCACGATATAAATGCCTTTTTCTAACCATTGGGGAGCACTTTGTCGCACAAGTTGATTAAGAGCCACGGCCCCTTGAGAACCACCGGCAACGACAATTAAAAAAGCATCCTCTGGAATCGGTAAATCTAGGGACTGGGGAATGAGAAACTGCTCGCGTACTGGTGTACTAACCCAAGTGGTGCGAGTGCCGGGTAAATAGCTGGCGGTTCCCTGAAAACCGAGGGCAACCGTATCGCACCAGCGACCGAGAACTTTCGTGACTTTGCCCGGTATGTAGTTAGATTCGTGTAGGATGACGGGAATATTGGCTAAACGAGCCGCTAAAATGGTCGGGCCGGCGATATAACCCCCGGTGGTAAAAACTGCCGCTATCTGACGTTTTTTGATTAAACTACGCACCTGCCAAATGGCCCGCAGTTGACCGAACAGAATCTTGAGAGTTTTTAACCCCAAACGGGTTTGAAATCCCTCAATGGGGATGGTGTGCAGGGGATAGGTTTTTGGAACTAAGGACTGTTCCAGACGGTCTGGAACTCCTAACCATTCAATCTCATAATCTGGCAAGCGCTCGGCCAGGGCCAAGGCGGGAAATAAATGACCACCAGTACCACTAGCGGCAATCAATAGACGGGTTGGAGTGCGTGCCATAATTCGAGAGAGGGTAAATTCAGTCCTAGAATGAAATAATCTACCATAGTTATCGATCCTTACACAAACTATCACTAATGCGTAACTTGAACACGATTCCCAATAAATTTTTTCGTCAATCTCTCAATTTTTCCCTATCGTTGCTGTTAGGTTTGGGTTTAACTTTCACCCTTGCCACCGGTTTGCGGGCCGAAAAGCCAGAAACTGCTCCGGCTAATTTAAAAACCCTTATCTCCAAAATCGAAACGGCCGCTAATGAGCGAGATATCAAGCAATTAATGGAGTTTTATAGTCCGAAATTTACTAACTCCGATGGCTTGACCTACGAAAAAACTAAAAAGGCTTTAACTCATTTTTGGGAACGTTATAACAATCTACAATACACCACGACTCTCGAATCTTGGAGTCGTTCTGGTGATAAGTTAACGGCCAATACAATTACTAAAATTACCGGGACGGGAAAGGTGCAGGGACGAGTGGTGAGAATGAATGCTACTATTCGTTCTCGTCAACAATTTCAAGGTAATAAACTGGTTTATCAGGAGATTTTAAGCGAGAGAGTTGAGTTAAGCACCGGCAAAAATCCCCCCAGTATTCAAGTGAGAATTCCGGAAAGGGTGAAAGTGGGTGAAGAATTTGATTTTGATGTGATTGTCCGCGAACCTTTAGGGGATGATTTATTGGCCGGAACGGCGATCGATGAAAAAGTAGATATTGAGCGCTATATTAATACAAAGCCTCTAGAATTGGAATTATTACAGTCCGGCGGTTTATTTAAGCGGGTAAAAGCGCCGGCAACACCGGAAAATCGTTGGTTATCGGCGATTTTAATCCAAGGAGATGGGATTGTTGTCGTTACTCAACGGGTTAAGGTAGAAAAGTAATTTTTATCTAAGTAGGGTTTGCTGAAAAAGCTTGTTGGTGGGGTGTGGGGTGTAGGGTGTAGGGTTTTATTCCCCCCTTTCACTCCAAGGGCTGGCACTTTCAGGCAATTTAATCCTTATTTTTGCCGTTTTTGAACCCTCAAAAATTAATTATGCAAGAGGTTTAATAAATACTCTGATTAAGCATAGAGGTGGGAAACATCGCTCGTCCATACTTTAAATTTTGTTAAATTTACTTGACCAAAAGAAGTTGTTAGGGAAGCATCCACGGCATCTAAGCCGCGAGTCATTAAAATCCGCCCGATTCTGGGGGTGTTATGACGAGCATCAAAGGTGTACCATTGATGGTCTAAATAAACTTCAAACCAAGCACTAAAATCCATCGGTAGAGGTTGGGGAGAAATACCGATATCTCCGAGATATCCAGAGGCATAACGGGCGGGAATATTTAAACAACGGCAAAAAGTCAAAGCTAGATGGTTAAAATCGCGACAAACCCCCGTTCTTTCCCGATAGACATCATAGGCGGTTTTCGTCACCCGCGCGTATTCGTAACCAAAACGAATGTGACTATGAACCCAATCACAAACCGCTTGTACCCTTGCCCAACCGGGGGGAGTTTGTCCGAAAAGTTCCCAGGCAATTTCCGAAAGCAAATCTACTTCACAATAACGGCTACTCATTAGGTAGGGAAAAACTTGGGTTGGTAACTCTGCTAAAGGAATTTCTTGGGCATTCCAATTAACGATGTCGGGTTGCCATTCATTCTCGATAACTGCTTCATTGTGAATGCGAATCTGTCCGTCGGGTAAAATTAGACGACTGGTTCGATTACCGAAGCTATCTAAAAATTCTTCTATTTTTGTTGCTGGTTCCACCTGCAAATTTTCCGATTGTCTAACTTGATTTAAAATTGAGGGGTGTAGATAAAGTTTTAACAACATGACCACGGGTAAGGGTGCATCAAAGCCAAATTCATAACCAACATGGATTAACATTAGGACTCCTATCTAAATGAAATTTTGTCAGGATTGGTAGAGATGAAACGCCAATAATCGCCAGATTGAAAAAAGTTAGGCCCGACTACTTAGTTAAAAGTTTGGGGAGAAAGTAATAGCCAGGCTGAAAACCGATAAGCTTTGTACAGAGTTACTTTTATTATAAACCGCCTCAACTAAAAGCTTTGTAACTTTGAAGACAAGCCATCGGGAGGATTAGCTCTATCGAAAAGAGTCTGGGGTGGATGGTTCCTCTAAGAGACGGATTTCAATAGGGATGTAGGCCAGTTTAGCAAAAATCTTTTGTTGATAACTGACAGGCCACCATTCGTAAAGAAAAATTTCTAAAGGTCGCCAGAGGGCCACCCAACCACTAATTAATAATCCTTCTTCTAAGAAGTGAATAAATGTATCGGTGCCGAAACGACTAATTAATTCGCTGAGACTCAAACAAACAAAAAGAAAGGAGAGACCAATTAGCAAAGATATGCGTCCCTGTCGCCAAATTGTGCGTAATTTTCTTTGTTCTCCCTGTTGGCGATAGTCAAAATAATTATGTAAAGCTGAGGGTAACAGATGTCGGGCGGTATTCTGTTCGTTACTGGGAAGATAAAAGACTAATTTAAGGGGGGTATTTAGGGGGAATTCATCCACAGAGTTAATAATATAATTTTCGGCGTTATCGTCTAAATCTCTATCTAAAAATGGCGAAGGATCGAGAGAATTAAAGACTTGCTGTAACTGATTAAGTTTAATTTCAATTAAGTAAGTTCCTTCCTCCTCTCGATAATAGGATTGTAATTTATTTACCAGTCTAGACATTAGTTATTAAGGTTAAGCAAATGTGGTAAACTGACACAACTAAAATCTACTACCAGAAGTTACTTTATCTTGCTCATACAGGCTGAGAATTGAGCTATCTCTGAGAATATTTTAGCTGTATCAGTCCCAGATCATTAATTTAATTTATCGACCAAAACCAGCGTACCAAAAATAGGTAACCATCGGGATTACTGTGGCTAAAACCAGTAAAACTATCACCCAAATCGTGGCGTTTTTATCGTCAGTTTCTTCTGCGGTAGTAAAAGTACTTTCGATATTAATTGTCGCTACTTCCGGCGGTCCGGGATCCGCTTCTCCAGAAAGTACCGCCGTTAGACGACGACTAGCATCGAGTAAAGCTTGATTATATTTTCCCCCATCTTTGAGGGGAACTGCCATAGTTTCCGAGAGGATACTATCGGCAATAGCATCGGTTAATAGGGGTTTTGCTTCCTCCCCAACCCGCATAGCAGTTTTATTGGTTAAAGTATCAAGGACGATGATAGTTTGATTGGCACGATCTTCGGAGTTAGGATACCATTCTCTCAGGATATCATCGGCTAAATTGTCAATTTTTTGACCGTAATCCAAGCGCCGGACTACCACCATTCTCACTTCCTGTCCGGTTTTTTCGGCGAGATTTTTCAGATCTTTATTTAATTTTCCTTCGTTAGCGGCACTAATGGCCGCAACGGGATCGACCACATAAGTGGGCGCTCCGGGGTTTAAAATGGGGAGGTCATAGACTCCCATGGCAGCAGCCGGTGATAGGGAAACACCCAAGGCTACACAGCAGGAGAGAAGGAGAGAAGCTAATAATTTGAGCATATTGATTCGGTAAAATTCCTATAGAACATAATAGGGGAAAAGTTTACTGTTTTTTGAGTCGGGAGACGGGAAGTGGGGAAGTGGGGAAGTGGGGAAGTGGGGAAGTGGGGAAGTGGGGTGATGGGGAAATTCAACTAATACCCTCAAACCCTAAAACCCCAACACCCAAACCCTTTTAACTGATAACTGATAACTGATAACTGATAACTGATTATGAGTGATTTTGAGGAACTAGAGTCTAAAAAACGGGAAAAAGCCCTAGAAATGCAGGCCTATCGCGATAATTTGCTCTCACGGGTGACAAGATTACTAATTTCTCAAGATATCCACTTGGCGATCGATCATACCCTAGAACTGCTCTGTCAATTTACCCAGAGTGCGCGCTGTTACATTATTCAATATTCCACCTGTCGTCAGCAGTGGAGTATGGTTTATGAATACTGTCACCCCGACTATCCGCAAGTTATCCCGATTCGGGAACAATCACAAAATCTCTCGACGGAAACCTTTCCCTGGTTTTCTGAACAATTATTAAACGGTATTCCAGTTAAACTGAACTCTTTAGACGATTTACCCGCTACTGCTATCCCTGAAAGAACTATTCTCGCTCATAGTTCTACTCCCTGTCTCTTAATCGTTCCCATGTGGGATAGTTGCGGGGTAACGGTGGGTTATCTGGGATTGGATGCAAGTACAGAAAAGCAATGGACAAGGGAAGATGTCACCTTTGTCCGGTTGCTGGGAGAATTAATTGCGATCACACAAAGTAGATATGAAGCGGAAAAAGGATTAAAAGAGGCTAAAGAAGCGGCAGTTAAGGCAAATAAAGCTAAAAGTGAGTTTCTAGCTAACATGAGCCACGAATTACGCACTCCTCTTAATGCTATCTTGGGTTTTACTCGCTTAATATCCCGGGATAGCAGCATCAGCAGTGAATATCGCCAATATTTGGAAATTGTCAATCGTAGCGGAGAACATTTATTAGAGTTAATCAACGATATTCTAGAAATGTCGAAGATAGAAGCGGGAAGAACGGTTTTTAATCCTAGTAATTTCGATTTATACGCTCTTTTAGATAATATTGCCGAAATGCTCCGCCCACAAGCGCAGGCAAAAGCTTTAAGCTTAATTTTTGATCGCAGCTCCGATCTGCCTCAATATATATGTACTGATGAAAGTAAATTGCGACAGGTGTTAATCAATCTCTTGGGTAACGGATTGAAGTTTACTGAGTTAGGAGGGGTGACTCTCCGGGTAAAATTAGGGGAGAAAAGAGAAGATTATCAGCGATTGCTCTGGGAAATTGAAGATACAGGCCTAGGAATCGCTCCAGAGGAGATTTATAAGCTATTTCAACCCTTTAACCAAACAGAAACGGGACGAAAATCCCAACAGGGGACAGGATTGGGTTTACCTATCAGTAAAAAATTTGTTGAGTTGATGGGGGGTGCGATCGGAGTTAGTAGTATTCTGGGTCAAGGAAGTATTTTTAGTTTTGATATTCAGGTGGGTTTGGTGGGGGAAAATGAGATTAAAACCGAAACCAATAGGGCAAAAGTTATCGCTTTAGCGGAAAATCAGCCTAAATATCGCATATTAGTCGTCGATGATCGACCGGAAAGCCGTTTGCTGTTGCTGAAACTCCTGACTACCCTAGGATTATCCGTGCAAGAGGCCGCTAATGGTCAAGAAGCGATCGCAATTTGGCAAGCATGGCAACCGCATCTTATCTGGATGGATATGAGAATGCCAGTAAAGGACGGTTACGAAGCAACTAGGGAAATTCGGCGGTTAGAGGCTGATAATCGCGGAAAAACGGTAATAATTGCCCTAACTGCCAGTGCTTTTGAAGAGGATCGCGCTCTGGTTATTGCCGCCGGTTGTGATGATTTCGTGCGTAAACCTTTCCGAGAGGAAGTTATTTGGCAAAAAATGGGCGAATATTTAGGATTAAAATATATTTATGCCGATAATGAGCCAAATCAGCCCAATTATTCGCCAGTTTTCCTCGATTCCCTGCAATCCCTATTAAAATTAATCAGTCCCGACTGGATTAGACAATTGCAACAAGCGGCACGAGAATGTGATGATGAAAAAATTATCGCCCTAACCGCAGAAATTCCCCCCGATTATGCTACCCTTGCCCAAGGTTTACAACAGTTAGCCGGAGAATTTTCCTTTGATGCGATCGAAACCATAATTAAAGATTTAAACATATCTTAAGAGAGTATTTTATCCATACCTCAAAAACGTGATATTCTAAAGGCATAAATCTCTAAATATGGCAATTTTAAAGGATGAAACTGTTAAAAACGCTCATCGGTACTTTCTTAATACTACCGATTTTTTCCGTTCATGCTCAAGTCCCCTCGCTGCCCCCAATTAAGCAAAATTCCCCCAATCTTGGTGATCTACCGAATGATCCCACCCAGCAGAAAAATTGGGTTTGTAACCAAGGAGATCAACGCATTGCCGTGGCTGCCAAAGAAGAGAAAAGTTGGAAAGAATTAATTGAAAAACAAGGTTGGCAATGTCGTGAGGGAAATACCGACATACCCGATAAAACTCTCGGCTTTTCCTGTGAACCAGAACAAACCCTCGGCCTCTTGACAGTTTACTGGTTAAATGGTAGTAATGGTCAACAACAATTAAGCCAATGGCGAGATAAATTAGCAGCACAACAGGGGATGGTTTGTACCATCAATAACGTGCAGTTATTCGATACTCAAGAAAATATACCCAACCCATCAAAACCATGATTAAATTAGCAATTTTACCTCAGTCTATTCTCCTGGGTATCAGTTTATTATTAAATAATTCTCTGCCCTTACTTGCCCAATCTACACCCCTGAGCGTCGATAATTTAAGAAATACCGTCTATAACATTCCTAATCGGGGTTCCGTAATTGTCAGCGATGGTATTTTTCAATCCAATGAGGGACCGATTTTAGGAGTGCAAGTCAGCCGAGAAGCTTTGATGGGGGACTATAATAATGATCAAAGGACTGATGGTATTGTCGTCTTAAGAGTGATTACCAGAGAGCAACAGCAATTACATTATTTAGCCCTAGTGATCGATAATAACGGTAGTGCCACTAACACCGATACTGTCCTGTTAGCCGATCGAGTAATTGTCGATAATCTTAGCACTAAAGATGGTATGATCACCGTCAACATGAGAAGATTTCTCCCCCGGGATCCTTCCTGTTGTCCGTCGGGAGTCATTACCCAACAATTTGCGATTAATTCTAGTATTAATCAATTGACTTTACTGAGTACCAACGAAAGTCAACCCACCACCCCAAATGTGCAGGTAATACCCAGTTCTCCCCTGAGAATTAATAATAATAATCTCCCCTTTCAACCTCCCGCTGGGGCCATCCAAATCCGCTTTTAACCTTGTTTTTGGTGCGTTACGCTGCCCTAACGCACCCTACTGGACTGTTTCAGCTAAAATAGGGCAATAGATTTCGGCTTAAAGTCTTAGATTATAGAATTTCTAGCATTTTTCTAATACACCAAATTAGCTGAAACAATCCACTACCTTTTTGTTTGAGAAAAAATGGACTACAAATATCCCATCCAACGCTGGTATATTGCCGCGACTAATCCCGAAAAAATCGAGGGGTTAGCGCGAGAAATGGGACTATCATCCTTATTAGCAACTATCTTAATTAATCGCGGTATTGATACCCCCGAATTAGCTAAAACTTATATAAATCCTGAAGTGGATACCTTACCCTCTCCCCTGGGAGAATTTCCCGACTTAGAAAAAAGTGTCAATTTATTAGTAAAAGCGATCGCTAGGGGCGATAAAATTGCTATCTGTGGGGACTACGATGCCGACGGCATGACCAGTACATCTTTACTGTTAAGAGCCTTGAGACATCTCGGTGCTAGGGTAAATCATGCCATACCCAGTCGCATGAAAGAGGGATACGGAATTAATCAGCGCATTGTCGAAGAATTTGCCGAGTCGGGAGTCGGATTAATTCTCACCGTTGATAATGGCATTTCCGCTCACGAACCGATCGCCCTAGCGATAGAATTAGGATTAAAAGTTATTATCACCGATCATCACGATCTGCCGCCAATTTTACCGAATGCCTCCGCTATTCTCAACCCAAAATTATTAACCTCTAACTCTCCCTATCAGGGATTAGCGGGGGTGGGAGTCGCCTATATTTTAGCGGTGACAACTGCCCAAAAAATGGGTAAATTACAGGGATTAACCGAGTCATTATTAGCATTATTTACCCTAGGCACTATAGCAGATTTAGCCCCATTAATCGGGGTAAATCGTCGCTGGTTAAAACGGGGTTTAAGAAAATTACCCAAATCTCAATTAGTCGGGATTCAATCCCTGATGCAAATAGCGGGAATTAGCGAGGAACAAAAGCAATTACAACCGGATGATATTGGCTTTAAATTGGGACCGAGAATTAATGCCATTGGCAGAATTGGTGATCCCCAGATAGTTATTGAATTATTAACCACCGATGACGCGGGAATTGCCTTAGAAAGAGCAATGCAGTGCGAACAAATTAATCGTACCCGTCAAGAATTGTGCGAAAAAATTGAAGAAGAAGCGATTAAATTAGTGGAAAAAACACCGATTCTTTGGCAACAAGATCGAGTTTTAGTATTAGTCGAAAAAGATTGGCATCATGGGGTAATTGGTATTGTAGCTTCCCGTTTGGTGGAACGCTACGGAGTGCCGGTTTTTATTGGTACTTACGAGGAAGAATATGCTAGTAAAATTCGCGGTTCTGCCAGAGGAATTGAAGAATTTCACGTTTTTGAAGCCCTACAATTTTGCCAAGATTTACTAGGAAAATTTGGCGGTCATAAAATGGCGGGGGGTTTTAGTTTACCCACAGCTAATTTACTAGCATTCAAACAAAGATTAAGTCAATTTTCTCACAAAATTTTACAAATAGAACAATTAAAACCTTTAATTAAAATTGATACTATCATTGACTTTAAACAAATAAACCTGCAACTTTTTCAACAAATTGATAGTTTGCAACCCTGGGGAATTGGCAATGAATTACCCGTTTTTTGGACTCCTAACGTGCGAGTAGTAGAACAGAAAACTATCGGAAAAAATCATTTAAAATTATTGCTGGCTCAAAGGGATGATACCAGAATTAAAGCCCTAGCTTGGCGTTGGGGCGAATATTGTCCTTTACCAACGCGTTTGGATATTGCCTATAAACTCAAAGAAAATACCTGGAATAGTAATACAACCATAGAAATTGAATTAGTGGGAGTACGATTACCCCAAGAAAATGATAATATTAAAAAAGCAATTTTTATGCACGCCGAAAAAATGTATCAATGTAGTTTTTGGGGTGATTTAAACGAGATTCGCATCAAAAATGAACAGGGCGATATTTTAGTCGTGCAGAAAGGGCAGCGCATTGGTTTATTAGGCAAAAATCGGCAACAAGCTAGAGAAGTCAACGTGACTGAACCCCGTTTTTATACTTTAATTAAAGTTGCCATCAAAGCTTTGGCTATCTAGCAACACCTCCAAAAAAAGCGCCTTGACGATGAACCAAACCATAGTGATCAAAATCGGTACTTCCAGTTTGACCGATAATCAAACCGGCCAATTATCCCTCTCCACGATCGCCGCTTTAGTGGAAGTCCTCACCCGGTTGCGCGCTGCCGGTCATCGGGTGGTATTAGTATCTTCCGGGGCCGTCGGGGTGGGCTGCCGTCGTCTGGGAATACAGGAAAGACCGAAAAAAATCGCCCTCAAACAAGCGATCGCCGCCGTCGGTCAAGGTCGTCTGATGCGGATCTATGATGACCTCTTTACCAGTCTTGGTCAACCGATCGCCCAAATTCTGCTGACCCGTCCCGAATTGATGGAACGCACCTGTTATGTCAACGCCTATAATACTTTTCAGGCTTTGTTTGAATTAGGGGTAATTGCCATTGTCAACGAAAATGATACGGTGGCGATCGATGAGTTAAAATTCGGCGATAATGACACTTTATCAGCCCTTGTGGCCAGTTTAATCGAGGCTGACTGGTTATTTATCCTCACCGATGTGGATCGCCTCTACAGTGCCGATCCGCGGCTATTTCCCGAAGCGGCGGCTATTGCCCGAGTTACTCCCGCGCAATTAGCGCAACTATCGATCGATGCCGGTAGTAGTGGCAGTCAGTGGGGGACCGGGGGTATGGCGACTAAATTGGCAGCGGCCCGGATTGCCACCAGCGCCGGGGTAGAAATGGCGATTACTAGGGGACGGCAGCCCGGCAATATCTTAAAAATTATGGCAGGAGAGGCGATTGGAACCCGTTTTGAGGCCCAAAAACGCAGTGATAACGCCCGCAAACGCTGGATCGCCTACGGACTAATGCCCATGGGTAAAATCTATCTCGATGCCGGGGCGATTCAAGCCATTTGTCAGGGGGGAAAATCTCTCCTAGCGGCCGGGATCACCAAAGTGGAGGGGGAATTTAGCGCCTCGGAATCGGTGCAATTGTGCGATCAAGAAGGCCGGGAATTGGCCCGGGGAATTGTTAATTATAGTAGTGAGGAGATCGATCGAGTTAAAGGTCAACATTCCGAGCGTATTGCCAGTTTATTAGGTTATATGGCCGCAGAAACCATCATTCATCGGGATAATCTCGTCATTTTGAGTGCCTCGTCCACTACCTCGACTAATAAGGGATAATTCCGCCACCCAGAGGCGGTCGAGCCAATGCCTTAAATGTAAAGAAATGTCTCAAAAAAACAACAAATTGTTAGACAAGCAAGAGAGTTAGACTGGGGATGTCCCCCGAAGTTCAACCCTGTGAGATTATAAATAAAGCGAAACTCAAAAATGTCTTTATTGCTGTTGGGAGAAACTTAATAATGCGAGACGCGGTAACTAGCCTGATTAGAAAATACGATGTCACCGGACGTTATCTCGATCGAGATGCGATCGATAATCTTAAACAATATTTTGCCTCGGGAACTGCCCGTCTAGCTGCCGCCGCCCTCATTAACGCTAATTCGGCGGCGCTCGTGCGTGGGGCGGCGATTCGTCTATTTGAAGAAGTTCCCGAATTGATCCGCGCTGGGGGTAATGCCTACACCACCCGTCGTTATTCTGCCTGTCTGCGGGATATGGATTACTATCTCCGCTATGCCAGTTATGCGCTGGTGGCTGCCGATACTAATGTTCTAGATGAGCGGGTGCTGCAAGGACTGCGGGAAACCTATAATTCCCTCGGTGTTCCCATCGGTCCGACGGTGCGCGGTATCCAAATCATGAGCGAAATGATTCAAGCCATGGCTACTGAGGCGGGTATTGCCGACACCTCTTTGATCGCTGAACCCTTTGATCATCTCACTCGTGAATTAAGCGAAGTCTCTATTTAAATTCAGTTATCAGTTATCGGTTAGGAAAGGCAAGGGGCAACAGGCAAGAGGCAAGAGTATTGATTAATTTGTCTCCTGTCTCCCGTCTCCTGTCTCCTGTCTCCCGTCTCCTGAATTATTAACTCGCCGACGGCGATCGAGCCATTGTTGTAAAATAATCGCCGCCGCTTCCCGATCGATCGCTCCCTTATCCCAAGAGGAAAACTGTTTTTTGGCTTTTAAGAATTCTTCTGCCTCTAGGGACGTGCAACGCTCATCAATGTATTCCAGGGGCAAATCTAAGGCGATGGCTAGTTTCTCGGCGTATTTTTGCACCTGTTTGGCCTGAAATCCCAACTCTCCCGCCATGGTATAGGGCAGTCCCGCCACCAAAATCTTAATATTTCTTTCCTTGACAATTGCCTTAAACTGTGCTAAGTCGGCAACAAAGGAAGAACGGATAATCGTGGTTAAACCGGTGGCGATTAAACCTGTACCGTCACATCCTGCCACTCCTACCCGTTTTTTGCCGATATCCAAGCCCAGGGCGGCGACTCTTTCCATTACACTGGATGCCCCTGATCGGGGGGTTCCGAGGGCGGTTTAACTGGGGGAAGTTCCCCCGGACTGTCGAGGGAGTCCAGGGGGGGATTATTGGGCCATTTTAACCAAGACATCCGACTAGGGATGGGAGTTCGCGGCACCGATTGTAAACCCTGCAGCATTTCTGCTAGGGCGGAATTTTCCGGCTTAGTTTCGCGGATTTTGTGCCATACCGAGCGCGACATCATCAGGGTGTGGGAACTGCGGATCGCTCCCAATTGTTCCAGATATTCCCGTCTTTCGTGCTGATAATCAGCCGATATCAACTCTAGCGATCGAGGGGGATACTTGCGAGCGATCTGGGCCATCTGGATTAATAACTTAGGATAGAGCCAAGTGTAGGCGGGATGGACAATTAATTTCGCTTGATGGGGTCGCTCATCCTGATTAGATAGGATTAATTCAAAATAACCGATCGCCGCTTTTCGTTGTGGTTCAAAAACGTAACCGCGACTAATTTGCGGACCGCCGCACCAACTCTGACAGCGACCGAACAAACTATCAACTAAACTGATTTTAAAATCCTGGATATGGCGATCAAATACCTGACGCAGTAGCGGCGGCATAGACACACAATCCAACTGATAAAGTAATTGAGCGTCAGCATTGCTCACAGGCAGTAAATTCGGTAAATCTGCCTCTTGTTTGCTCAATTCCTGTAATAATTGCGGCGGTAAAGACCAATAGGTTAATTCTGCCAAAGGCTGAAAACCGTGTTGCCGGAAAAGTGCCAAACTGTCCTTTTGATTGATATTAACCTCTAACACCCAGGTGCGGGCTTCCCAAACCGTTTCTAGACAATAACGCAGTAATTGCGCCCCGATGCCCTTGGGTTCGCTTAAAGACTCCGCCGGATGCACCCGCACCTGTTCCACCCGCCAAGTGCTGCGACTACTATTAAAAGGGGTGACTTGGATTGCCCCGCGAATTTTCCTTTCTTCTCCCCGATCCGCCGTAGACTCAGCTACATAGACATGAAAACGGTGTTGGAGAGGATTGGGAAAAAGACTGAGAATTTTAAACAACCCAAACCAAGGACGCACCCGTTGCACCTGCGTGCGGAAATTTTGGGCGCGACGATCGATATCCTCATCGAAGTCATCTAGGGTTAAAGCTTCAATGTCTTCCAAATCCCGATATTGTACGGGACGGATCGGGAGATCCCTAAAATCGTCCCCTTGGGGAACAGGAGAAGTGGTCATGGCTGTGGCGTAAATATCGTCTATGCACCTATCTTACAGCAGAATCTAGAGGCACTTCTGCACCAATAACAATTTCTGACGGCTCAAGGGGGCCCCCGAAAGGACACCTCGATCGGCAGATGAGGTTTTCCGGCCAAATTTCTGATCATGACAATTCGATGCTACAATAACGGACGGTTAATCAGTCCGAATTTGCAGTAAAAGTCTTTGAGTCAATCTGTAGATACCACTAACACCCTAGACACTCTAGCTCAAGAACTAGCCGCCATTCAGCAGACCGGTTCTAAGCGCGTCGCTTTATTGGGTTCCCGTCACGTTCCCATCACACACCAGCAATTGATCGAAATGATGGCCTATGCCCTCGTGCTGGCGGGCAATCGGATTATGACCTCCGGGGCGACGGGAACCAATTCCGCCGTCATTAAGGGGGCAATGCGGGCAGATCCTAATCTGTTAACCGTGATCTTACCCCAAAGTCTCGATCGCCAGCCCCTGGAATCCCAAGAACAACTCCAGCAGGTTATCCATCTGGTGGAATGTCCCGAAAATGACCATCTATCCCTAGGGGAAGCCAGCAGCCTCTGTAATCGCGAGATTATCAATCGTTGTCAACAGTTAATCTGTTTTGCTTTCCACGACAGTCAAACCCTTTTGCAAACCTGCGCGGAAGCGGAAGATCAACGCAAGCTAGTTACCCTATTTTATTTTGACTAAATTCAGCGATGAATCTCTCCGTCAGTGCCATTCTTCTCTATTCGATAGTGGCCGCCGCTATCTCTGTCTATCTACCTTTTCTGCTGGTCGCTTACGCTAGAGCTAAGGTGGGTTACGATACCTCCGCCCCCCGGGCAATGTTCGACCAACTCCCAGACTACGCTAAACGAGCAACTTGGGCCCATCAAAATGGTTTTGAAACCTTTATGATCTATAGTGCCGCCGCTCTCATGGCCTACGTTACAGGAGTCTCCTCCTCCCTGGCTGCTAACTGTGCGATCGCTTTCGTGATCCTCCGGCTTTTATTTTCCCTTTTTTATATCACTAATGTCCCGATCGCTCGTTCCCTGATGTTCGGTCTCGGTTCTCTCTGTACTTATACTCTCTTTGGCTTGAGTTTAATCAAGATTCAGTAGAATTCCCCAAACCCCATGCAGGAGAGTCGAAAAACCCTATAGTTCGGGAGCGGTAAAGAAGTTGCTTAACCCGAACTAAAGTTAATTTTGTTACTGATAAACCGGTAATTTGGGATTATCCACTGATAACAAACCGGTTAAAAGTGAGGCGGGTTTTTGACTATAGGGCCAGGCAAAAGCATGACGAAAAGCCGCGTCTTGACAAGCTTGTAATTGTCGAAAATCGATCACATCTAGGGTGAGTAAATTCTCGTACTCGAAGGGCAGCCGGACATTGTGTAAACCGGCATTATCGGTACAGATAGCAATATCAACCCCCGCTTCAAAACAGCGATCGAAGACTATCTTTAATTGCGATAAACTTTCGAGGGTGCCGGTTTTTAAATAGGTGGTGGGACAGACTTCTAAACATTGATGACGACGGGCAACTTCCGGCAGCAATTCTGGGTATTGTAGGGGAATTTGAATACCGTGACCAATTCTTTGCAGATAGGGCAGTAATTGGGGATAACAACCGTCCTTTGTTTCATAAAGATGGCCGGTGGTATTTAAACCCTCTTCCCTGGCATAACTGTATAAACCAGCAAATTCCTCTAGTCGAGTTTGGTAGTACGAATCACCCCCCGCAATATCGATCGCACAGACGTATTCTCTCATCTCTAGGGCCAGATCAACGATCGCTTTGTTGACTTCGTAGGGAAGTCGCGAGTGCATACAGAGAATTTGACTGGTAATAATCGGATATTCGCTCATTTTCGAGGCTTGACCAACGATCTCGACAATCGATCGCATTTGCTCGATTCGCTCTGTTTGGTTCAAATGTTCGTCGGTGCGATAGTAGGGAGTATAGCGCAATTCTAAATAGGCAAGATTCTCGAAGATGTAAGCGCCGCGAATCAGACGATAGATAAAATAGGGCAAAGTTTGGGCGGTTTGAACACTTTCGACGAGGGTGTGTAATTCCAAATACTCATCTAAACTATTGCGTTCGCGGGTGTAAAATTCCTCAAAAGCGGGGTATTCCTGGAATTTGGCCGCTAAATCCCGCTCATGTCTGTGAAAGTAGCGCCAGAGAATTCTCGGTACTACCGATCCCCCTAAATGGCGATGCAAATCTGCGTATAAAGCCACAACTCCGCTGCTCCTTAGTCTCTCAAATGTTCCTTAAATATAACGAAGTTTTACAATTGTTTGACAATTGCTCGCAAATAGTATCAGTACCTAGTCGGTGAACAGTGGGGGGGAGAGGGAATTATGAATTATGAATTATGAATTATGAATTAGACATCGACCTAATATTATCTCAAGACCAAAAGTCTCTCTAGTTAAGGAATCTACCCGAATAAAAATGATTTTAATTGCCTCATATTTTTTCAGTAAAATTGAATTAGCAACGATAGATATACATTCCAGCCATCGAACCAGTTGGTTAGTACACAGGACAAAAGCAAGCTGTGACTAGGTTGTAATTTTTGGAGATGTCTATTATGAATTGGCGAGAAGGAAGGGAGAAGAGAAATGGGAGATGGGGAAAGGGGAGCAGGGGAGATGGAAGCAGGGGAGATGGGAGATGGGGAGATGGCGAGAAAAAAGCTGATGGCTGATGGCTGATAACTGGTAACCGATCACTGATAACTGATCACTGATCACTGCTTAATTATTTGATAGCATGGAGGAAAACCTATAGAGGGTGAAGCGGTATGAGTAACTATAAAGATTCTTCTTCCATGCGCTATTTCTTGGCAGGATTAAAACCCTTTGCCCAACCTTTATTTTGGCTGCCGCTAGGAATATTTTCCTTGGCTCTAATTGGTTTCTCGATATATCAACAGAATCCTGAATGGTTGGGTTCGGTATTAGATACCCCAGGAATGTCCTTGGAGGAACGCGAAATCCAGACTAAGCAGATGACCGATGCTCCTCTCCCCAGTCCTGCAACAATGCCGGCCATTCCTGCCAATAATAATACCGCTCCCCCGAACGAACCGGCCTCGCCGCAGCCTTTTAATCCTTTAAATACTAATCCCAATAACAACCAGAAACCCTCTTTATTCGCCCCGTTAATGCCGCAGACTAAGCAAAATCAGGCACCGAAGGCTAGTAAAACTCTGCAACCGATTCAAGTGCAACCGATTAGTGGCAACAATAGCAATTATCCTTTACAAAGGGAAATCGAAAATCGCTCACGGACTACTAACTTGAATAATTCTCCTAATCTCAACCCCGGGGGCAACCCGAATCAAGTCAACCCCCAGGGAAATTATTCCCCTTATCAACAAAATACTCAGCCCCTACCCTCCTGGAATAATACCAACTCTAACCCGGTCTCCGGCTCTAGCAACCAACCCAACTATTATCAACCCCCCGTATATCAGTCCCCCGTCTACGGCAATCAACCTAACGTCACTGGTTATCCCAATCAGGGAATGGCACCTAACAATAATGGCACCCCCTATCAAGTTCCCCCTCAAAGTACTAATCGAGGCTTCTCCATCCAACAACCCATTAATGCCCGGCCTTCCGGTTACTAGAGGGACTTAGATAGGGTTTGCTGAATAAATCTAAAAACCTTGTTGGATAACATTTTTAGACTTTTTTGAAATCAAAAAGTACCAGTGATTGGAGTGATTGGGGGGAAAATTCAGGGACTTTTTCCCTGAAAATTAGGTAATTGACCGCCTGAAAATGGGTAAAACCCTACACCCCACACCCCACACCCCACACCCTACCCCCACCAACAAACTTTTTGCCGCAAACCCTAGATAGGAGCTTGCAGGAAGTCTAATAAAATCGGATTAACTATTTCTGGGGCTTCATCCTGGGGACAGTGGCCTAAACCGGCTAAGGGGATAAACTGTTTGACTGTCGGGAATCGTGCTAATTCTTGGCCCAAGGCCAAGGGTTCCCAGGGATCCTCGCTACCCCAAAGCAGAATGGCCGGACAGGGGAGAATCGGCAGCAGGTCTTCTGGGAGTGGGCCGCCAGAATAACCGGTAAAAGCGAGGAAAACCTCGATCGCTCCCTGATCTCTGGCGGGTTTTAAGATTATTTCCACTAATTCCTCCGTTACCGCTTCCGAGCGCCGATAAGCTTGCAGGAGAATTTTACGCACTGTCTGGGGTTTAGCGATCTGTTGGAAGAAAAAAGCCCCAATTGCTTTATTTTTAAGAATTATTTGCGCAATATCCGCGCCTAAACGACGATACCAGGGTAATTCCCCCCGTTTTCTTTCGTGCAGTAGTCTGAGGGAACAATTGATCGCCGCTACCCCAAGGACAAAATCGGGATGATCGACGGCAGCCTGCATAATGGCCACGCAACCGATGGAATTACCCGCCAAAAAAGCGGGACCCCCCACCACTTCCCGACAAAAATCGGCAATTTGCGCCCCCCAAGTCTCGAAAGTATAATCGATCTCGTTTTTTGGTTCGGGTTTGTCGGAACCGCCAAAACCAATTAAATCTAGGGCAAAACAGCGACATTTTTCGCCTAAAACGGGGATATTTTTCCGCCAATGTCCCCAAGATGCCCCAAATCCATGCACAAGCACGATCGCAGGTCCCGTCTCCCCCGCACTCTGATAGGTGATTTTGAATCCCCGCCAATGCCAAATTTTTGCTTGTGTCTCTAATCCTAGAATTTGTTGCATACTTTGTTATATCTATAAAGTATTTGTTGCTTTTCTTAATATATACTGTCAGGTTAACTGGCGGCTTAACTAATCGTCTGGGGATGATGCCAAATCCCGTCATAGTTCATCTCAAATGAACCCAACAACCGCCAATTATGATGAACCCTGGAAAGAAGTATTAAGTCACCTAGAAAACGGGTTTCTTGAAGAAACCCATTTTCTGTGGGGTTTTTTGCGGAAAGTAGGTTAAAGGGGTAAGGTCATAACAATCCTTTGCCAAAACCGACTTCTCAGAATATAATAGAGAAGATTAGTCATTCATCGCTCAGATTAGTTAAGATGATATTACATGACTAATAATATTGACCATGATCGCTTATTTAAGGAGTTAATCTCGACCTTTTTTGTCGAATTTATTGAGTTGTTTTTTCCTCAATTGATCGATTATTTAGATAGGGACTCGATTACTTTTTTAGACAAAGAAGTATTTACCGATGTCACGGAAG
>NZ_JADBUP010000041.1:0-9394 GCF_020245605.1 Microcystis sp. M061S2
CAGACATGGCTTTTTTTCTCCCCTCGCTCTACGGCACTCACTGCTTTCTGTCTTAAATCATCACTATAGGGTGCTGCCATGAAAGCTTCTCCTCATTTCTTTTTCTCTATTATGTCCTAACTATCCCGCTCTTTGCTATAAGGAAACAATTTTGAGTTTTTGAGTTGGCTGGAGATTATCAGACACTTAATCTTTCCTAAATCTTGATGAATAATAGAGGAACCCACGTTAAAGCGAAATAAATAGCTTTTCTAGTTTAAGAGTTTTTTGAGGATAATCAATGATTACCTTTAATTCTTTGAGAATGTCCCCCCCTAAAATCCCATCAATATAGTATTGTGAGAATACTCCCGGAAGAGAGCCAAAAAAAACTTCTGTTTCACTAAACAAAATAGAACCTATTTCCAGTCTATCAAGCCTAGCAGTCCTATACCGAGAACTACCCGTTGCACCACTTCCCCGAACAGATGATTGAGATGTCGGTAAATCTAGAAAGTCTAATAAATCTGGATGAAAGACAGTCACCTGTGACCCCGTATCGAGTAGGACATTAACCGTTCTTTGGTTGTCGTTAAACTCAACAGTGACTGGAATCACCCACATAGACAATCTTTCAAGATTGTGGTCTCCCTGAAATGTATGTTCAACGACAATGACGGCCATGTAGAGTAAAGATGATGGAGCAAGGATAAAAGCTGTAGCGTTGATAGCCAAGACTCATTATCAACTTTAAGCAACTTTACTTCCGTCAACAAGACCTGTATAAAACAAATATAAGTCTCCCTTCAAATGTTTAGTCTCTTGTATCAGCTTACTTTTATCGTCTGAATACCCAATAACCTTACCTTTCTCTGGCCAGCCATATTTGTCGCACCCAGTGATCTCTACGACCACCCATTGATCGGGGTAATAGGATGAGACATCGGCTATACTCAAATCTTCTGTTTTGTGGCTAAGTGCTTTCATGGCTGAATCGGCTGCTTTCATAAGCTCCTCTAGAAATGTTTAATTTTTCTGTTGAACTGCTAAACCTGAAAATAATCCTAGACAAAGGTTTCAATAGCCTAGACCTGGACTCTATGATCCGTCTGAAACTTGCTCATTATCACAGACTTCGGTTTTCAACAACCAACAATTCTTATTATAATCCCGATCTCCATTTGTAGCCAACAATTGTTGCAACGGAGATAATGACGCTTACCGATAATGTCAACCAAAAAAAATTGGGGAGATAAGCCATTTGTAACTATCTCCCTCAAGCCTCAATTTAGTGGGGTGGCATTTTGCTTAGAGATTCAAAGGTTTTGTGGATGGCTTCTACTAATCCCCAGGAGTGGGAATAATAAACACCCGCTTCTACTTCCGCTTGGCGATCGCTGTGGGCATTTACCCAATCGCTTGCCGGTCGTCGGTGGTGGTAGTCATGTACTGGACTATCGCCCGTCAGGATCAGCAGTCGCACGGGTAAATGGTAGAAAAACAGCCGGAGCCACCAACGGGTTTCTCCCCAAAATTTGACCCAAAAGGGGTCAAAATCATTGAAAACAGCCGGCTCTTCGCAACAAAAAACAGCAGAGGTCATTTCGCCAGTTTTCTTAGCAAATCTGTGTTCTACACACTGACGTAGTACGCTACTGATCTCGAAAAACACGCTCAGAGTCGGAACAAACACTAATAAAAACCCGGCCCAAGTATGGGTAATGGTCACTAAACTTAAAATCGAGAGCCAAAAACCGAAAGCCAGCCAGTTGTGTTTTGCGTCCGTTGAAGAAAACGTTCCTTTTAGGCGATCGCCAAATTGACGGCAGTGGAAAGTCGTAGAAAAAACAAGCTTAGTTAAGTGTTGCCATGCTTGCTGCGGACTCATCTCTGGACGGAAACCCGCTTTGTAAAAAAACTCAAAGGTTTCATCACCGGGGCGCATTAATCCTTTGGAATGGTGAGTTTCGCAATGCTTTTTCTTGTAACTATTAAAAGGCATGGAGAGAGTAAGAATTGAAATGAATTCCCCTAACACTTCATTCCAAAAAGGATTGGCAAAAACAGCATTATGAGAGCAAGCGTGCATAATGGTTAGCCGTTGCATCCGTAAAGATGAGAGCAAACAGACTTGACTAATGGGAATTGCCCACAGGTGGGCGTTATCTACAAAGGCATAATTGCTGATGAGAAGACCAAAGGCAAAAAGTAAAAAGGTTAGAGAGATTTCTTCCCCTACTGTTTTTCGGCGTGTCGCTTGTCCTGTGCGAGGTTTAGCGACTAACCAAGTAACCCAAGATTCTGGCAGAAACCCAGTCTTTTCGTGAATTTGTTCACGAGTATCCGAAGATGAACAATTTTGTAGTAACATAAAAATCACAAAAACTTAGTTTGATGGGTGGTAGCAATACCACCTTTTTATATTATTTTCAACGATCTCAATAAAGAACTCAACCAATTATTGTTGTTTTTTGTAGAAGAATATATTCTTTTTTATCGCCAATAATTATTGGTTTAAAGCTGTAACAATTGTTGGTTTGAGCTTGCAATAATTATTGGCTTTTAATTTTATAGTTTTGGAAACCAAATGCTTACCAGATTATGGCTTTAGTAATCTAGGCTCATCAATTTTTTCTTGGCAACAGTTCCGTGATTAGCCACGCTGAGGTTGTGTAGGGGATGGCAACCATTGGAGGGGCAGTCAATTGAACGACAAGAGTGGAAGATATTAGGAGAACTTTAACTTTTTGACTCGGCGACATACTGGCCTCCTCTTATTTCAAGTTTGTCCCTCATTGTACAAGTAAATTATTGGCTGTCAACCTACAAAAGTTGCATAATATTTGAGATTGAAAGTTGCAATAATTGTTGGTTTAACTTGGCAATATTTGTTGGTTTTCAATTCCAGAATTTTGAATTATCGTACATACATAACGTTCATCCCGTATTGCAGAAATGGAGGGGAATGGTATGTCGAATGCAACTGTTAATCAAGCAATTATCAACTGTGTATATGTAAACCGCACAGAAAAAACAGCTATTCTCAAAATTGACTCTATGGGACAATGGCTAGAGCGAGTCCTTGAGGCGGGCAAAGAAATTTTTTTTGAAGCTCCTGAAGAGGGACACTTAGATATTTTTACCTATGAGATGGCTACGATGATTCGGGAGGATAGAATTCCGTGTCGAGAATTGGCGATATAAGGATCGTCTGATTAAGGTCTTGCCAAAATTAAGGAGGGGATTGGTCGCCAAGCCTTGCAGTTTCTGGATTTGGAAACTAAACCCCTACCAGATTTTGGGTCTTGCAATAATTGTTGGTTGATTTCTCTTTTGGTTTTATGGAACTATCTCAGAAGCAATATAACTCTCCAGTTATTATTGCAATACACTTTGAAAAAGTATCGGTGACTACAAATACAGCTATGTTGATTACCTTAGGATCGAGGATCACCCCAACCGAAGGAGAGATATACTTCTATGGCAACTCCCCCATCACTATGCGATGCCAAAAAGCAGGCAAGAAACTGTGGTTTGGATATACCCAAGCTAGAAGCTTTGTTGGCAGAAATCGAACCCCTATCTGAAAAGTACACAATTATTTTCTATCTGGCGGCTACAGGTCTTTTTTCCGCCGATGATTTGGCTGAAAAGTTCAATCATAGCAGCGGCAACAATCTAAACGGAGATTTCAACAGATATATAGGAGACAATCTTAAACCTTTCCTTGATTTACATGAAAGTGATCGTCTGGGAATTACTTCCCTAAGAAGGATTCTCTTTAAAAAAGACTATTTTGTTGACATTAATGACGATGAATCAGTAAAAGTTTTGCCAACACGCTATGCTGAAAATTCACAATTAGAGGAGCCTTCTGCTTCAGACCCAATTATTGTTGATCAGAATACCACCAATCAAGGAGATTGATTTGAAAATGGAAAACACAGAGTTATTGTGCGAGGTAACAACATCGGCCAGTCCCCGTGCTGACATTATTAATGGTTTGTTAGCTCAACTAGACAATGAACAGGATAGCGATTGCCGTGCTGAAATCATAAGGAAATTAGGAGAATATCCTGAGCCTCAAGTGATTAAAAAACTTTGGGATTTGAGAAATAATCTCGAAAACGAATCTGATGATTTTGTGCAGTACGAAATTAAGCTTAGTCTGCATAAAGCGGCTACCCAAAAAGTTTTGACTCCAATAGGTATTGATTTTTTTCTGGATAACTTAGAGGTATTCCAATCAAAAGATAACAATTCTCAAGCTCCGAAAGTCTTAATTGATGCTGATCTGATTGAAGAGTTTTTATTACGAAATCAGACGACTCTTAACAGGGAAGCTGCTAGGGTTATGGGACTTGTTTTAGAGGGAAAAATTAATCCTTACATCGGCGAAATGGGATTAATCAAAATTTGGCATAATATCAAAAATCTGAAATCTAGAGAAGATGCCAATCGTTCGATCATTGAACTTCTGAGTAAGATTAACGTCGGTCAAGTTAACTTGAAAGAAATTGACCTAGAAAAATATCCCAACGTTAATTTAAAAACGGCAATTCAAGTTGAGATTGCCAGAAAGTATAGCCTAGCAGGTATTATCACCATCAGAGATCGAGAATTCATTGCCAGTGGATATCCTTTTGTGGGGTCCCCTTCCCTATTCTTACAGTTTTTAGGGAAAGATACCTCGCCAGCTTCTATCGAAAGAACTCTCAAAAATCTCGGTAAAGCGGCAATGGAACATGAAAAAGAAAAACTCAATCAGCTTGTAGAAAACGAGCCTCAACACAACTTATTCTTTGAAGATAATCTTTTGCTTTTTCAAGGCTGGAAAATTGAGAAATTTGAAATTCTTTGTGCCAATAACAATTTAACTTCCGCGACAGTTATCCTATGTAATACAAAAACCCAAGAGCGTTACACTGAATCGGCCTTTAAAAAAGGTTCAGTAGATGCACTTTTTACTGCTTTTAATGAGGCTCTAGCTCATTTAGTTGAAATTAAACATCACCTTAAATCTGTCTATTTGGCCAACTTAAAAGAAGGTCAAAAAGGAGAAGTAACTGTCAAGGCGGTGGTCGAGTATGATGGTAAAAAAGTTATTACCATCCACACCCATGAAAATATTCTCAAGGCTTATTTTTTCGCCTACGTCAAAGCGATGATTGCCGTTTATGCACCCAAGGAATATCACCCCGATATTCATCGCACGGAAGAATTGACATATTTGCACAAAATTGGCGAACGAGATTTTCGGGGACTGAATTTCAGCCAAGTCAATTTAATGGATGGTGAGGCCAATCTTTCCGATGCAAAATTGATGGGATGTAACTTCAGTAAGGCTAATCTTTTGGAGGTTAATTTAACTAATGCTGATTTAACAGGAGCCGATTTAAGTCATGCCAATTTGAGTAAAGCTAATCTAACGGGAGCTAACTTGACCGATGTTAAATTAGATGAAAATAATCTAACCCTCCTTGATGGCACAATTTTGACTAACACAATTATGCCTGAAATTAACATTGAAATTAGCGGCGAATCCCGTTTAGAAAAGGTTGGTCAACTACTCAAACACATTGATCCTCAAAGTCAATCTCGAATCTTGGCTGTTCACTCCATGACAGATTGCATCTGGTGGGATAATCCCCTTGGTCAAAAATTCTGGGAAGTTAACGAAGAACTAATCAAAAGGGAGATTTCTATTCAACGAGTCTTTATTCTTCCTGAAGTTCCGACTCCAAAGCATTTACAGGTGATTCAGGAACAACTTAACTCTGGCATAGAAGTTGCTTGGATTTGTCAGGAAAAAGCCAAAGATGTTGAAGGCTATCGTTGGGATGATACCAACCTATTGATTAGCGAAAACTTATCTGTTCCCAGAAATTCTTTTACAGCGAGAAGAACTATGAATGGTCAAACAGAATCAGGTTATATTTCCTATCAAACAAGAGTTGTCGAGACAGATAAAAGTATCTTCAAGGATCTATGGGAAAAATCCGAAAAACTCTCTACTGAAGCTAATATTCAGGAACAATTAGCAAACCTGAATACCTGACCCCGAACTTTATTGTTTTATTAACTGATGCTCACAATGCGATCGCTCTTTCTATTCTATTTTGATAAAAAGCGATCGCTTCCCCACAATCCCTAAAAAATAACCATAAAATTAATTAATAGAATATCGGAGAAAGACAAACATGATTATCGCTCAAGAAAAACCAACTATTGCGACAGTCACCAAAACCCCTGTCACTTTGGAAGCATATCGGGCGATCGCTGAAACTTCTCAGGAACGTTATGAATATTGCCATGGAGAAATGATTCTTATGCCTGGAGGAACCGCAACCCACAGCGCAATTGCGATCAATATCTCGGTTTTTTTGGGATTTTTATTGAGAGATAGGGATTTTCGTCTGTATAACAGCGATCTGCGGCTGTGGATTCCTGAATATAATTGTGGAACCTATACCGATCTCATGATCGTTAACCATGAACCGGAATTTAACGGCGATCGCAAAGACGAAATTCTTAATCCTTTATTTATTGTAGAGGTGCTTTCCCCCGCCACGGAAGCCTATGATCGAGGTGATAAATTTAGAAAATATCGTTCCCTGCCAAGTTTTTGTGAATATCTGCTCGTTAGCCAAACTGAACCCTACATTGAGCAATATTTTAGACTCGCACAGAGCGATCGCTGGCAACTACAAACCTACGATCAACTTAGTCAAATAATCCCTCTGGAGAGTTTAAACGTTGAACTTCCCTTGCTAGAAATTTATCGTCGTGTTAGTTTTGCCGCAGCCTCATAAATCCCTTAATCCGATTAATAACCTTTCTATTTTGTTTGCATAAAAAGCGATCGCCCCACAGTTTAAACTCAAAAAACCGCCATCGACAAAGAAGCGGCGAGTAGTAGTTCATTAGAACTACTCTGGATGGTTAGGCAGAGAATGATATTGAAAGATGCCAAATATACTGCCGACACTGCCGACACTGAGAATACTGCCAACACTGCCAATACTAAGAATACTGCCGACACTGCCAATACTGAGCATACTGCCGATACTAACCAGACTTAAAATGCTGCTGGCACTAGCGAGACTTAAAATGCTGCCGGCACTGCCTAAACTCAAGATACAGCGATAACTAGCTTTGCTCAGATAATTAAGACCAGAAATCATTTTAAATCGGGGAAAGATTGGGGAATAGTTAGGGAAGTATTTTGCCAAACCTGTTGTAAACGCATAGCCGGCATAGTTAGATAAAGAATATCACCTTGATCGAGAGTGATTTCTAGTAATTGCCAACCGTGGATAGTTTGACCTTGTTTTTCTAGGTAAAGTGGCACAAAATCGGCATTCATCGCCGCTTCCTTGATAATTTGCCCCATAAAAGGATGATTAGGTGTGATTAATGTAGCTAAAGCAACCCAGAGGAGATCATCGGTCATGCCATTACCGAGAATTCTACCGCCCAAAGCGGCCGCGGCGAAGGAATAGGTAGCTAGATCCCGGGGACATAATACCGTATCAAAATCAAAAACCTCTTGAATCGATCGCCCGAATTGTTCCTGAGAGCAGCGTAAAACTAGATTAATTTTAGGAGCGATCGCTTTAGCAGTGAGGGCAATCTCCACATTAATCATATCCTCGTAAGTAACCACGATCAAAGATTCGGCGTTGTTAATATTAGCGGTTTCTAGGGTAGCCACTAGACGCGCATCCTCGATGATGACGGGGATTCCCCAGGAGCGCACGGAATGCAAAAATCGATTATTGGGGTCCGATTCGATCACCACCACTTCACAGCCTTGGTCGTGCAATTGTCGCACGATCCGGGTGCCGATACCTCCTAAACCACAGATAATGTGATGATTGCGGACGGGAATGCGGGTAGCATCCCAAAACTGCTTAAAGCGACTACCGAGAATAAAATCGTTAAGGAGAGCATAACAGATACCAATAACCCCGGCACCGACAATCATCATGACCACGGTAAAAATTTTGATACTATCGGGGGTAGATTCGGCCACTTTTTCGTTACCTCCGGCGCCGGTAATCATCCCAACGGAGAAATAGAGGGAATCGACGAGGGAAATTTTTTGATTAACGCTGAGATAGGTAACGGTAGCAAGGGAAATCATCCCCAAGAGGGAAAGGGTGACAAGAATTACCGGTTGGACATAGTGCTGATAGGGACGGAGATTGAGCAGATTTCTCAGCCACTTTTGCAGTTTAAAACGCTGTTTTGCCTTAATTGTCGGTTTATTGCCGATAATGAGATGATCGCCAGTTTGGAGTTTTTTGCCTAAAAGAACTGCGGAAACCAGATCGATTTCGTCGTGGGCTGGGAGATAATAGATTAACATCCGGGCCGGATCGTCCCAAAGTTCGTAGAGGGGTAATCCCCACCAAGGATGATTTTCATCGATAATTATCTCTTGAATTGGCCAAAGGCGATCGAATAGCTGTAATTGACCGATAGCTTTATTCCCAAGAGCAGCAAAGGAAAAGATCGGAGCCGCTAGGGAAGCAACGCTCATGCTAACGTGAGCAGGGAGGGTTTGATCGAGTCTTTCTCCCAAAGTTTCGTTAAATAGTCGGTTAACTATCCGAATTTTCGGGTTAATTATCCTGGCGCGGGTGAGAATTTCCAGATTGAGTGCGTCGTTATCGATGGCCAAAACTAGGGTTTCTGCATCCGGGAGACCAGCTTGCAGGAGAGTTTTAGGAGAGCAGGGATCGCCGATAATAATATCAGACTGGTATTCGCAGACCATTTGGCGATTGCTAATCGCTACTACTGCCGCAGATTGTTGTTTGAGTAAACAAAAGATTTTATAACCGGTGCGACCTAATCCACAGACGATGATTTGCGGTTTCATTCGTCGAGCGCGTTTTTTGCTGATTAACCTTTCAGTTTTAGCGCAAAAACTAGGAAAAATCTGTAACTAAAGCTGCAATGCTGCTAATTTTTCCAATCAGGCTTTTAAAATGATAAAATAACCCTGATCATCGATTGAATCACTTCAGCCTTGACTCGCTTTCTCTGGGATAAATTTAGTAAAGATTACCTCGAAACTTTTCTCGCTTCTTCCGGTGACGTGAAAACCAGCCTTAATGTGACGGCAGAAACTCAAGAAATCGATGTGTATTTTCGACCGACTTCCCCAGAAATACCGCCTGAATTAGGCCTATTGGGCAAATTAGCTCAAACCCCTTGTTTATTGGAACCCTATCGCAATCCGGTCACGATTGATGGCATTATTGCCTGTTTATCTAAACTGTTGACTGTGCGGGAACAATTACAAAGAGAAGCTCACCGCAATCAACAACCCTTATTAGCAGAAAATATCCCTAGACTATGGATACTAACTCCTACGGCCAGTCAAAGAATTATAACTGCTTTTTCC
>NZ_JADBUP010000042.1:0-141443 GCF_020245605.1 Microcystis sp. M061S2
AATACACGGCAGAAGTCGTCGACATGACAGAAAAGAGCTTCTAGACTAGACATAGATGGGTTGGGGGTGCTGAGTTTATATATTTTTCAGCTTACTAGCCCCCGCCTTTTCTTTCCTCCCTTATCCCGAACTGACGTTATTTTACTATAATTGTACTAGCAAAGTACAAGTCATTTTAGGGAGGGGTGTTAATTGAGCAAGTCAATAGTTATACTAAATCCGTTGAGTAACGCACAGAAAACGGGTTTCTCGGAGAAACCCGTTTTCTACTCATGCAAAAGGCAAAACGGAGAATAAATAATCAGTTTTTAATAACTGGATTTAGTATGAGGACGATATAGCGGGGACGGGAACCACAGTTTCTTCGTTGATCATGGTTTCTAACTGTTCAGCCTGGGATTTGGCTCAATAAATTGATCATTGTAAATAATTGTTACAAATACTTGACTTAATATATTTCTATGGTGACAGAAACACAGATCAAAGAAAAAGCGCTAGAGTTGGGCTTCCATGGGGTCGGTATTGCCTCTGTGGACAGCCAAGACTCGGCGGTATCCCATCTAAAAAGCTGGTTAGAGCGGGGTTATCACGCTGATATGGATTGGATGACTAACCCGAAACGACAGGATATCAAAACTCTTTGGCCGGAAGTGCGATCGCTAATTGGTCTCGCCCTTAACTACTACACCCCCCAGCAACACAGTCAAGAACAAAACCATGGCAAAATTTCCCGTTATGCTTGGGGAAGGGATTATCACAAAGTATTAAGTAAAAAATTAAAAGCCCTCAGTCAATGGTTAGAAAGTCAGGGGGAGCAAATTCAAACCCGTTACTATCTGGATACAGGACCGGTACAGGATAAAGTTTGGGCGCAAAGAGCAGGGATCGGCTGGATTGCCAAGAATGGTAACTTAATTACCCGCAATTACGGCAGTTGGGTATTTTTAGGGGAAATATTAACTAATTTACCTTTAGAACCCGATCGACCCCATAGCGCCCATTGTGGCACCTGTAGCCGTTGTTTAAGCGCCTGTCCCACCCAAGCAATAGTTAGTCCCTCTGTGGTGGATGCTAATCGCTGTATTGCCTACCATACCATTGAAAATCGTTCTGTAACTTTGCCTACAGAAATTGCCAAGAATTTACAAGGTTGGGTAGCTGGTTGCGATATCTGTCAAGATGTCTGTCCTTGGAATCAACGTTTTGCCCAAGTTACCGACGTGGAGGATTTTCAACCTCGCCCAGAAAACCTCTCGCCAAGATTGGAGGAATTAGCTAATCTAACTATAGAGGAGTGGGATCGTCGTTTCATCTCGTCGGCCCTACGTCGAATTAAACCCCAGCAGTGGCGACGTAATGCCCAGGCTAATTTAGCTCATTCCCCGAACCCCGCACAAGATGACAATTAAAGTAGTCGTGTTCGATTTTGATGGTACTATCGCCGATACCCACGATACTTTCGTGGAGATTGTCAATCGTTTGGCTAAAAATTTTGGTTATCAACCCATCAACGAGGAAGATTTGGCCCGACTAAAAAACCTTAGTTCCCAAGAAATTATTAGACAATCCCAAGTTTCCCCCGTTAAAATCCCTTTTTTACTCTATCGAGTTAAACGGGAATTAAATAAACAAATTGAATGTCTGAAACCTTTCCATGGCTGGCATCACTGCCTCGCCACTCTTAAAGAAAGAGGCTATAGATTAGGAATCATAACTTCTAATACTAAAGAAAATGTCACCATATTTTTAGCAAATAATCAACTCTTAAATTTATTTGATTTTATCTATTCGGGAACGCCCTTATTCGGCAAACACAAAATTATCGATCGCCTGATCCGACAAAATAAATTCTGTCCCGATGAAATGATTTATGTCGGCGATGAAACCAGAGATATTACTGCTGCCAAAAAAAGTCAAGTGCAAGTGGTGGCCGTCGCTTGGGGCTTTAATTCCCCTCAAATTCTCACTCAATTTAACCCCGATCATCTCATTCATCATCCCCTAGAATTATTGGATATTTTAGATAGGGCTGGCTGAAAAAGTTTTTTCTGGGGACAAGGAAAGGCAGTTTGGACATTTGTACTAAAATACCCAATACTCAGTTTAAATATAGACTCCAATCGATGGGGGCAGAGAGACTCGAACTCTCACGAGCTTATAAGGCTCAACGGATTTTAAGTCCGTAGCGTCTACCATTCCGCCACGCCCCCGTTATTTAACCGACAATTTTTTATCATATCACAAATAATTTAATTAGCAAGAGTATTTTCAGTAAATTATTTTAGCCCGCCAATTCGATCGCCGCAAAGGGGGAAAGACAGGGTAAAATAATCAGCAGGTGAATTGCCGTTCACCGACAGCCATTGATAAAAATCAATCCTTATGCAATCAATTCTGACGCAAGAAACCATTATCATCGCCCTGATCTACCTATCTCTCAGTGTCTTGTATTTGCTCGTCATTCCCGCCGTTATCTACTACTACCTCAATACGCGCTGGTATGTGGCATCTTCCTGGGAAAGAGGGTTTATGTACTTTCTGATGAGCTTTTTCTTCCCCGGGATGCTGTTGTTAAGTCCTTTCCTTAACTTCCGTCCCCAACGTCGTACCCTAAAAGCTTAAGTTATCAACCCAAAAAACCCATGAGACGCATTGATGTCATCGGGATCGGTATCGGGATGTTTGCTATGGGCGGCATCCTCTACATTATCCTGCAAAAAACCGGTTTAGATAGTGCTTCGGCGGGAATTTGGAGTCAAGCGGTGTTGGTGGGTGGTGTCATCGGTTGGATTTTTACCTATCTGTTTCGAGTCGCCACCGATAATATGACCTACGGCCAACAGCGCAAGGATTATGAAGATGCCGTCTTTAAAAAACGCCTGGAAGCGATGACTCCCGAAGAAATCGCCCAAATGCAGCGGGAGATTGAAGAAGAAAAAACTAAATAGACGGATGAAACCCGATAAAATCATCATCGGTTGGCGAGAATGGCTCGATTTACCTGATTTAGGCATTACCAAAATTAAGGCCAAGATTGATACAGGCGCTCGCTCCTCGGCCCTACACGCTTTTCATCTGCATCCTTTTCAAGATGGCGATCGCAATTGGCTGCGCTTTCAAGTTCATCCCTACCAAAAAGATAGTCGCCACACTGTCACCACTACCGCAGAAATCCTCGAATGGCGACAGGTAAAAAATTCTGGGGGTCAAAGTCAACTACGTCCCGTTATCAGAACAAGTGTATTACTTGGCGGTCGTCAATGGCCGATCGAATTAACCTTGACTAATCGCGATGTCATGGGTTTTCGGATGTTGTTAGGACGAGAAGCACTGAAAAAAGGCTTTCTTGTCCATCCGAATAGGTCTTTTTTACTGAGTTAAGTTATATTTAGTTATCAGTTATCAATTATCAGTTATCAGATGTGAGTTTTCAGTTCACTGTTTACTGTTTACTGATCACTGAAAAGGCTTTTCTGGGAAGTGAGTAATTAGGGAAGTAGGGAGTGGGTTTTTAAAGTTCGATTGGGATTTAATCGCACTATTAAAAACAGATTTGTTATTATTATCTATCTAAATTCTTGGAGATTGTTGCTGTATAATTGTGATGACTGCCCCCGCTTTTCAGCCGAACTATGCCCATTCCCGATTTTCAATCGATTATGTTGCCTCTATTAAAAATACTTGCAGATGGCAAAGTTTATAAATATCGAGAAATTATTGAAGCCTTGGTCAGAGAGTTTCAAGTCACGGAAGCGGAAAGAAAAGAAATGCTTCCCAGTGGACAACAAGAAATTTTTGCTAATCGAGTCGGTTGGGCAAAAACCTATTTAAAGAAAGCGGGATTAATTGACTCACCCCAAAGAGCAACTTTTGTAATTTCTGAGAAAGGAAAAGAAATCTTATCTCAAAATCCTGCTCGAATTGATGCCAAATTTCTCAGACAGTTTCCTGAATTTCAAGAATTCAATCGAGTCAATAAGCAAAATGAAACTATTACTCTTGAAAGCAATTTATCAACTTCTGATCAAGAGCAAAATCCCGAGGAATTACTAGAAAACTCCTATCAAGAAATTCGTCAAGCATTAGCAACAGACTTACTTTTTATTCTGCGAAAATTATCCCCAGATGCTTTTGAAAAATTAGTAGTAGAATTACTGGTAAAAATGGGTTATGGTGGCTCAATTAGAGATGCCGGTAAAGCGGTAGGTAAGAGCGGTGATCAAGGGATTGATGGGATAATAAAAGAAGATAGACTCGGTTTAGATATAATCTATATTCAAGCCAAAAGATGGGCTGATAATAATGCCGTTGGTCGTCCAGAAATCCAGAAATTTGTCGGGGCATTAGCGGGACAAGGAGCCAAAAAAGGTATTTTTATCACTACTTCCTATTTTACCAAAGAGGCTTTAGAATATGCCCCCAGAAATGAGATAAAAATAGTGCTGATTGATGGGGAAGAATTAGGTCAATTGATGATCGATTATAACTTAGGTGTATCGACCAAAGAAATCTATGAAATCAAGAGAATTGATCATGATTATTTTGGGGATGAATGAGAGAGAGAGGGGGACAAGGGTTACAGAAAACGACGATGGCGTTAAAATAGATGGAAAAAATAGAGGATAAAAACTATGGACGGGATGACCTTTTTTCAGAAAAGTGCGGGACAGTGGAAATCTCAGCGCACCACCCATCATTTACCCTTTCGACGCGCAGAAACCGGCGATTCCGAGATTTATGTGGAAGCTTTAAGCGCCGATAACCCGAAAATTATCGCTATCTGTGAAATGCACGAAGTCGCTCCCGCTAAGACTGTGGGGGGTGCCTTTGTCAGTTGGGATGGTTCGATGCAGTGGGACAAAGAAGACGAAAATCATCAAGGAACCACCGTTTTTGCGCTAATTCCCGACGAAGATAATCCCCAAGCTGGTGTTCTGTTGCGGGAGCGAGGTTATGCGGAAATCATTCCCGTGGCGGGCCGTTATCACATTGATGAACAGGAAGGTTTAGTCTTAATTACAGAATACGAAACTATGACCTCGATCGAGCGTTTTTGGTTTGCCGATGCCGATTTACGTCTCCGCACTAGCACAGTTCAACGTTTTGGCGGTTTTAATACGGCCACTTTTTGTGCTGAATCCCGCAATCAGTCATCGGAGTCAGTCTCTAGTGATTCCCCCGAACCTTCATCCTATTCGATTAGTGGCTGGTAAATTCAGTTATCAGTTATCAGTTATCAGTCATCAGTCATCAGCTTTTTTCTCCCCTCTCCCTGCTCCGGCGCTCCCCAACACCCCGGATGGTAAGCAAGTTTTCTTAACAATTGTAAGAATTTTTAATATTTCTTTTCTAGTTGGCACTTACTCCCTTATCATTAGGAGGAAAGTTTTTTAAGCATTTCTAAGGATACGGAGGTTTACCCTTGGCCATTCCTCTTTTAAATTACGCCCCCAAGTCCCAAAACGTGCGGGTAGCTGGTTATGATGTCGGTGGAGACGAAAAACCGAGAGTTTACACGACGGAAAATGTCCTCTCCCCTAGCGACCTGGACGATTTAATCGAAGCCGCTTACCGTCAGATTTTCTTCCATGCCTTCAAATGGGATCGGGAACCCTTCCTCGAATCCCAATTACGCAATGGACAATTATCGGTGCGGGATTTCATTCGTGGTTTACTGTTATCGAAAACCTTCTATAACAGCTTCTACGAGAAAAACAGCAACTATCGCTTTGTCGAACAGGTAGTACAAAGAGTCCTCGGTCGCGATGTCTATAGCGAAAGAGAAAAAATTGCTTGGTCGATTGTCGTTGCCACCAAAGGTATTCAAGGTTTTGTCGATCAACTTCTCAACAGTGACGAGTATCTGCAAAGCTTTGGTTATGATACCGTTCCCTACCAACGTCGTCGCACCCTGGCCAGCCGCGAAATCGGTGAACGTCCATTCAACATCACCTCGCCCCGCTACGATGGCTACTATCGTGGTATTTTGGGCTTCCCCCAAATCGTTTGGCAGAATGCTGTCCGTCGCTATGTTCCCCAAGAGCAAAAACCCAAAGCCGGCGATCCTTCCAGCTTCTTGGCTATGGCCCGGGGTCTCGGTAGTGCCAAAGGAAATCCTGTACCAAGAGTCTCCGCTATGAATATTAACATCGAGGCTTCTGTACCCCGTCGTTAATTTTTAGCTAAACCTGCCGGGGAGAGTCCCTAATTGGCAGAATGACCCCCGAACCATAATCAGGTTAGGTTATTTTGTGAATTGGTGGCTCTCCCTATGGGGTGGCTCCTGATATAATCCCCCCACCGAGGACGATTTCCCCTTCATAAATCACGGCTGCCTGGCCCGGGGTGATGCTAAATTGTGGTTCATCGAAAACCAGTTTCACTTGATTATTTTCTAGGGGAATAACATTGACAGGAACGGCCGGAGAACGATAACGTACCTGTACTTGCGCGCGGATAGGGGTGGTGGGTTCGGCAATAGAAACCCAGTTCATCCGTCCGACAAGACAAGCGGCACTAACGGCACTTTCGCGATTACCGACGATAACCCGATTCATGACGGGATCGAGTTTTACCACATAGAGAGGTTCGGCGGCGGCGATGCCGATGCCTTTGCGTTGTCCGATCGTATAATGATGGATACCGCTATGTTTACCCAAAACTTTGCCATCGAGATCGACGATATCGCCCTCACTAACAGCGATATACTTATCCAAGAATGATCGCATCGTTCCGTGAGCTTCAATCAAGCACAAATCCTGACTATCGGGTTTATCTGCTGTTTTTAAGCCGAATTCCTGGGCAATTCTGCGGGTTTCTGCCTTGGTTTGTTCTCCCAAGGGAAATAAAGTCCCACGCAGTACATCTTGAGTGAGATCATAGAGAAAATAGGATTGATCTTTATTTTGATCGACGGCGCGCAGCAGTTGATAACGGTTATTTTCAGGAGAAAAACGAATTCTAGCGTAGTGACCGGTGGCAATAGTATCCGCTTCTAAGGTTTCCCTAGCATAATGCAGCATCGGGCTAAATTTTACCGCTTTATTGCACTGAGAACAGGGCAGCGGTGTGATTCCCGCTTCGTAACCGGAAACTAGATAATCAATAATTTCTTTTTGGAAAAGCTCGCGACTATCGACGATATGATGGGGAACCCCCAACTGTTCACAAATAAAGGCCGCATCTACCATTCCCTCGGAGCAGCATTGACCTTTACCCTTCATTAACCACAGGGTCAAGCCAATAACATCATAACCTTGAGCGTGTAAGGCGGCAGCGGCAACAGAGCTATCTACTCCCCCCGATAGACCGACAACAACTTTTCCCATAAACCTTGTCATGATTTTTAACCAATATACTTTCTAGACTAGCATCTCCTCCTTTAAAATTTGGACATGGTGTACCCAAATCTCGTGTGAGGACAAGCTAGTATGATGAGAACAAACCTACTGTTTTTCTCGGCCTTATTTTGGTTAAAAGTCGGGATAATCGCTCAAGCAACCGTGCTGCTAAAAGCAAACTTATCTTTTGCCCAGAATCTTTATCCCGGTCGTCGTTTGCCCCCACCGCCGGCGGTGAGACAACCAACTAAACGTTCAGACAGTCCCAGTGCTGTTAATTGTTCCCAATGTTCACCCTTAAATTTACCCCTCGTTAATTCTCCATCAGTTCGCCCCCCGGTGGCTGCCCCGGTTTCCGGTAATCAACCCCTGAGAGAATACGTTTTTCAAGCCCCCGCTACTGTGCGTCCCGCCGATGCTACGGTGATTAATAATCATCCTCGTCAAACTGTCAATCCACCGGCCCCCACACCTGAAAATCGCGCCAATAAACCCCCTTCTCCCCCACCACAGCAGCGGGTTATTGCTACTAATCAACTCTTTCGCGTTGAAGTTAAAAGTAATAGTGCAGAAGCGTTGGCAAAAATTAAAGAAATTGAACCCCTCGCATTTATCCGTACGGGAGAAAATGTTATTCAAGTGGGGTTATTTCAGCAACAATACCAAGCTAAACAACGGGTACAAGAGTTAACTAGACAGGGTTTTAGCGCCCAGATTATTACCCTCAATAATCAGTAAAGTTAGGGTTGAAAATATTAATAATAATCCGGGTTCAGGTCTGGGAATTATCCCTAAGTCTCCTTAACCCTTGCCTTGCTGTGGGTTAATAAAACCGCTTGTAATACTAAATAAATCCTGTTTAAAAGGTATAGGAGAGCAGGGAGACACAATATTAATTGAAATTATCAAAAATTAATTTTGAGAGCAACTTCTTAAGTAGCTAGACACAATTAATTACACATAAGTAGCTGGTTATAATTAAATTAAAAATGGATTTTAGGTTCGATCCCCCCTGCTCCCCTTGATAAGGTAGGGTTGATTCATGAATCAACCCTACCCTTGATAAGGGTGGTGTCTGATAATTTTTAACGCCTACCTACTTATCTAACTATCTCTTGCCTGTTGCCTCTTGCCTATCCTAACTAGGAAGTTAATTTTACCCTATTACCTAGCACACAGAGTTAATTTTGTCAAGCAAAATTCTGACCGCATCGATCATCACATCTGGTTGATCCATCCAGACAAAATGACCACTTTTATCCGCTTGTATTTCCAGAAAATCTCTGGATAATTTGCCTAATTCTAGGTGCATCTCCTCCCGGAGTTGGTTGGCACTTTTAAGGGGAATAAACCGAGTCCAAAGGGAAGGTTTAAAAAAAGAATTAGCTTTAATACTAACTATCGGTAAATTACCGAAATTGTTAGCCTCACTCAGCTGACGAGCGCTTTGGTCGAGATTAAACATTTCTCTACTCATCGTCATCCAGTGTTTAGCGCGACAGAAAGAACGCTTAACTCGATCACAAGAATCTGGGGAAAAGCGACGCAATTCTGGTTTTAATAATTCAAAAAATCCTAGAACCCTCAAAACTCGGATAATGCCTAAAATTGAGCCGATAATCGACATCCAAAATCCAGAGATGAAAAATAATTTTAATGGCTTTAATGCTGGCGACATTTTCAGCATTCCTTTCTCGTGTAAACCATCGGTGAGTACCAAACCTACTACTTTTTCTGGGAACAGATGAGCATACAGTCGAACATTATAACTGCCAAAAGAATCACCAATTAAAATATAAGGCGGTTCTATTTGTGCTTGGGTTAGTAATTTATCTAATTCCTGAACAATTTGGTAGCTAGTCCGGGGATAAGGACTAGAATCGCTCCAACCATAACCCGCTCGATCATAAATACAAACCCTAGCTAATTGTGACAATTCTTCTAGCAAAAAATATCCCTCAATTCCCCCTAAACTATGGTCAATAATAATAGTGGGACTAGCTACTCCTGCTAGACAAAAATGCAGGCGATATTTACCCAGATTAATCAAATTACCCGGCGGTGCTTTTTGTTCTTCTAACCAAACAGATAACGTCTGATAAACTGTTGTCGCTACTAGGAGAATTACTCGAATTGATAAAGACATAACTACACCTCTTGTCAAAATAAAAAATTCTCGTGGTTGCTGGAGAAGTAAGAATGATTAAGTAGCTGGTTATAATTAAATTAAAAATGAATTTTAGGTTCGATCCCCCCTGCCCCCCTTGATAAGGGGGGTGTCTGACAACTTTCAACACCTACCTACTTAATCATCAATTAAATGGTGAGCAGCAGCCGTGATTAAAAGAGAGCGCCGGGATTGCAGCCAAAATATAGTATAAATGAACGCTTGACACCGTGATTTTGAGCCAAGTATTTCTAGTCAATTGAGCATAAATACTTAAAATACCCTCAAAAGCGAGCTGCTACGCAGTGCCTTCGGCATCGCATTTACCTAAGAAAAAGCGCTTAATAAGTTGTTAAATTTCGGGAACAACATTAGCAGTATGCTGAAAATTGGCGAAAACTATTAAGATCATAGACCGAGTTTAATCTTATGCTAGAGAAAATACTATACGCTGATTCCGGCGCAGGTCAAACCCAAGAAATGCTACAAGCATTGATGGATCTCCCCGCTATCCGGAAAGCGTCGATTACCATTCTCCGGGTTGTTCCCCCTCAGATTACCACCGAAGCCCTGGCCAGTAAATGGGAAGAAGGGACCCAAATGCTGACTAAAATCCTGCAAGAAGTCAAAATTGAACCCAGCAAAGTCTCCACTATTCTACGGCAAGGAGATCCCAAAGATACCGTCTGTCAAGTTGCCGACGAAATCGGTGCTGATTTGATCCTGATGGGTTCCCGAGGACTAAAGCGACTGGAGGCAATTCTAGAAAATTCCGTCAGTCAATACGTCTTTCAACTGACTAATCACCCGATGTTGTTGGTAAAAGACGATATTTACGTCAAAAAAATCAAAAAGGTGATGGTAGCTCTCGATAAGTCTAGCTCGGCTGATTTAGCTCTCGATCTGGCTATTTATCTCCTGCGGGATTATCCTTCAGCAGAGTTAATTCTGGCCCGCGTCAACCCCGACTTAAAACCGGAATTTGCCCCCACTTCCCCCAAAGAAATGGAAGAAAACCCGATTATAGGGCCGGCAGTGGCAAAAGCGAAACGGATGAATATACCCTATCGCTGCGTGGTGACGGGGGGTAAACCGGGGGAACAACTCTGCAAACTCGTCGATGATTATAATGTGGATCTCTTACTGTTGGGTTCGCCCGATCGCCGTCCTTCCGTGGCCAAGAGTTTACCAGATCTCGATCGCCTTCTCGGTACTTCCCTTTCGGATTATGTGCGGGTTAATGTCAATTGTCCCGTCCTTTTAGCTAGAAAAGAAGGGATTTAGCCCGATTTAGCCCACATCGTCCGGGGATGGTGTGGGTAAAAAATGATTGCTCAAAAATTCAGCCAATAATCCGCAAAACTAGCCCAATTTATCGGCGTTTTCTAACTGTTTGTCGCCGGTGATGCCATTGACTGAGGAGACGATAACTAACAAAATAAGTGATAATGCCCGCCAACAGACCTGTAATCAAACTACCAAAAAATAGCGTTAATAAAAATTCACCGCTCAAACTTGCCCAATTTTCCGCCCAACTTTGGTTAGAGGCAAAAATACGACTATCGAGTGCTTGATTTCCTTGACCTAAAAATAATTCTCCCAATTTATAATTAAACAAAAACAGGGGAATATAGGTAAAAGGATTACTCACCCAAGTGGCTGCCGCTGCTGCGATTTTATTGCCCCGCACACAGAAAGCTAAAAAAATCGCAATAATGATCTGTAATCCCATCCAGGGAAAGGCCCCAGAAAACACCCCCACCGCTAACCCGCGAGCGATTTCGATCGGATGTCCCTGCAATCGCACCAAGCGAACCCACCAGTAGCGACAGGAGCGCGTCAGACGATTAATTAGGCCATTCCCTTTATTTTTCGCTTTTAATGACCGTGAGCGCATATTTTCGGGATAAATGCTGACAAAATTGATACCAACTTCAATTTTAGCAAGGAGTGATTAAGAGATGTTAAATACAGGGGATACGATCGCCGCCATCGCTACGGCGATCGTTCCGGAACAGGGTAGTATCGGTATTGTCCGTTTATCCGGTAGTCAGGCAGTGGCGATCGCTCGTCGGCTTTTCCATACCCCCAACCGTCAAAAATGGGAAAGTCATCGTCTTCTCTACGGTTATATCCGGCATCCCCAAAGTCAAGCAATTATCGATGAAGCTTTGCTGTTGCTCATGTTGGCTCCCCGCTCTTTCACCCGCGAGGATGTGGTGGAATTTCACTGTCATGGCGGCATTATGCCCGTACAACAGGTGTTACAGTTATGTCTAGAAAATGGGGCGCGTTTGGCCCAAGCGGGGGAATTTAGCCTGCGTGCCTTTCTTAACGGCAGAATTGACCTAACTCAAGCCGAAAGCGTCGTCGATCTCGTTGGGGCGCGTTCTCCCCAAGCGGCACAATTTGCCCTCGCTGGGTTGCAGGGAAAACTCGCGCAACCGATCCGGCATTTGCGTGCCACCTGTCTCGATATTTTGGCTGAAATTGAGGCCCGTATTGACTTTGAAGAGGATTTACCGCCCTTGGATCATGAGGCGGTTCTCCATAGCATAGAACAGGTTTTTTGTCAAGTAAATTTAATTTTAGCTACTGCCGAGCGCGGGGAATTGCTGCGTAGTGGTCTGAAAGTGGCGATCGTGGGGCGGCCGAATGTGGGTAAATCCAGTTTGTTAAATGCTTGGAGTCGGAGCGATCGAGCGATTGTCACCGATTTACCCGGCACTACCCGCGATATCGTCGAATCTCAGCTAGTTGTGGCGGGAATCCCCGTACAAGTCCTCGATACGGCAGGAATTCGCTCGGCCAGCGATCGAGTCGAACAAATTGGGGTGGAACGTTCCCGTCAAACGGCCCGGTCTGCTGATTTAGTTCTCTTAACCGTCTCCGCAGAGTCAGGGTGGACCCGGGAAGACGAGGAAATTTATCGCTCTGTCAGCGATCGCCGATTAATTTTAGTGATTAATAAAATTGATTTAGCTCATCCCGAAACGGTAATTTATCCAGCAGAAATTGAGCGAGTTGTCAAGCTATCCGCCGCCCAAAATCAGGGTATTGAAGACTTAGAAAAAACTATTATTAATGCTGTCCAAAATCAAGAAATACAGGCGGCTAATTTGGATTTAGCCATTAATCAACGACAGGCGGCCGCTTTAACTAGGGCGAAAATTGCTTTGCAACAGGTCAAAAAAACAATTGACCAAAATTTGCCTTTTGATTTTTGGTCGATCGATCTGCGTACTGCCATTCAAGCTTTAGGAGAAATTACCGGCGAAGAAGTGACTGAATCGGTACTTGATCGCATTTTTAGCCGTTTTTGTATTGGGAAATAAGCAATGAGGAAATCTGGTCAACTGTGTTCGGTTAACTGTAGTTTTGTTGAGATTGGAGAACTCAGATATTACTGGAAAAAAAGACTTTCCAAGCGGCCGTAATAATGGCACTCCCCAAAAGGATGATTAATGTCCAGACCTGATTTTTTTGGGTTCCCTCTACCGATCTGAGCCGATTGTCGATGCCTTCAATTTTCCCGTCTAAAACTTTAATATCCCCTTTGAGATCAGTTACTCCTATTTCTAGTTTGGTTAACCGATCTTCTACCTTGTCAAATCTTTCGTTAACCCGCTTCTCAAGCGAGTCAATCTTCCCCTCAATCCTTGTGAGGACAGCTTCTAGGGAATAAGTAACAGTTTCGTTAGACATTGGGTAAACTCCTATACTGCATCTGGTTGGATATAATTTTATCTTAGTCTAGCTTTAAGAAAATTTTCTTTCAGGAGCGATTAACTGTAGTCTTGTTGAGAATTAGAGAACTCAGATATTACTGGGAAAAAATACTTTCCAAGCAGCCGTAATAATGGCACTTCCCAAAAGGATAATCAATGTCCAGACCTGATTTTTTTGGGTTCCCTCTACCGATATTAGCCGATTGTCGATGCCTTCGATTTTCCCGTCTAAAACTTTAATATCTCCTTTGAGATCGGCTATTCCTATTTCTACTTTTGTCAAGCGCTCATCAATCTTATCGATCTTCCCCTCAATCCTTGTGAGGACAGCTTCTAGGGAATAAGTAACAGTTTCGTTAGACATTGGGTAAACTCCTATACTGCATCTGGTTGGATATAATTTTATCTTAAAGTCTAGGCTTTTTGGCATTCCTTACCCCACAGTTAACTTCACTTCTGTCCAACCACTGAGATAGTGTTAGGTGAAAACTTCCCTACTTTCTTGTCACTGATTACCCGTTACTGTTCATTCTCTACGGAAAAACCCTAACCCCAAATTTTTTCGGGAACTTCCTAACATCCCATTCATCTTAAAGCCTAGATTCCGCCTGGAAAAAGGAGGAAATCCAGAGGAGTTTCAGGCTTTTTTCCTAGCCCTCTCGGTTTTCTTTTGGTATAAATTGGGTTATGTGTGCAAAGGAGTGAGCGAGTGGTGTTTAGCATCGAACCAAAAATTATCAATCCGCCCAAAAACCGTCATGATTATCAATTGTCGGAAGTAATTCGCTATCGTGCTTGGGTAGAGATTGATCGCTCGGCCTTACAACAAAACGTGCGAAAAGTCAAGGCCTTATTAGCCCCAAAAACAGAATTAATGGCGGTAATTAAAGCCGATGCTTACGGACACGGGGCAGTTAAGGTGGCTAACAGCGTTTTAGAAGCCGGAGCGCAATCTTTAGCCATCGCGACTATCGGGGAAGGTATCGAACTACGCGAAGCGGGAATCGTTGCCCCAATTATGATTTTAGGGGCAGTCAATACCCCGGAAGAAGTGGCAGCCTTAGCCCATTGGCAATTGCAACCCACCCTGGTGCAAATCGAACAGGTGCGGATTTTTGCCACCGTGATGAGACGCTTAGAGCAGCGGCTGCCGGTCCATATCAAACTAGATACGGGGATGTCTCGCTTAGGTACACAATGGCACAACGGCACCAAATTCGTCGAACAGGTTTTAGAGGCTCCTAACCTGAAAATTGCCAGTATATACTCGCATTTTGCCACGGCTGACGATCCCAATCCCGAAATCATGCAGTTACAACGGCAAAGATTCCAACAAGCGATCGCCGAGTTAAGATCAAAAGGTTATCATCCCCCCTGTCTGCATTTAGCCAACTCTGCCGCTACCCTAAGCGATCGATCTCTGCACTATGATCGAGTTAGAGTCGGATTAGCTCTCTACGGTCTTTATCCCGCCGATCATCTCACCGATAAAGTCCCTTTGCAACCCGTCCTGCAAGTAAAAGCGCGCATTGCCCAAGTCAAAACCATTGCCGCCGGCTCCGGAGTGAGTTATGGTCATCAGTACATAGCGGCAAAAGACACCCGTATTGCTGTGGTCGGTATCGGTTACGCTGATGGAATTCCCCGCAATCTCTCCAATCGTTTAAAAGTATCCCTGAGAGGACGTTTAGTACCCCAAATCGGCGCGATAACCATGGATCAGTTAATGATTGACGTGAGCGAGATTCCAGACGTAAAAACAGGGGAAATCGTCACACTTATCGGTAAAGACGGCCCACAGTGCATCACCGCCGACGATTGGGCGCGGGATTTAGGTACGATATCCTGGGAAATTCTCTGCGGTTTTAAGCATCGTTTGCCGCGAATTACTATTAGCAATGGGTGATTATGGCGGTGATCTTAAAAAATGTCAATTGGCGGCAATTATCACTGTTGACTGGTGAGATGTGTAATTAATTTTGCCTAGATACTTGCCTTGGTCAAGTGCGATCGCTGATTGCTGGGCTAGATGAGGGGATGAATTCTCCGGTGCTTTAGGTTAAAATAAACGGGGTTAATCGACGGCAAATGATTAGTTTTACCCTAGAGGCAGCGATGACTATAAGCAAAGATTTACCCTTACCCCCCGGCAGTTTCGGATTACCCCTATTAGGAGAAACAATCGCTTTTTTGACCGATGGGGATTTTGCCAGTAAACGTCATAACAAATATGGTCAACTTTTCCGTACTCATATTTTTGGCAGTCCCACGATTATTTTATCTGGTGCCGAAGCTAACCGGTTTCTCCTCAGCAATGAGAATAAATACTTTGCGGCAACTTGGCCTAAAAGTACCAAAACTCTCCTCGGCAGCGCATCTTTAGCGGTGCATACAGGAGATGTCCACGCTTCCCGTCGTCGCTTAATCTATCAAGCTTTTCAACCCCGGTCCCTGGCAAGTTATATCCCTACAGTAGAAACAATTACCGCTCGCTATTTAGAGCGTTGGCAAACCGCAAAAACCCTGTCATGGTATCCTGAATTAAGAAACTATACCCTCGATATCGCCTGTAAATTATTTGTCGGTCTTGATCATGGTTCTGCTACCAAATTAGGAGAAGCTTTTGATACTTGGTGTGCGGGACTATTTACCCTTCCCATTCCCCTTCCCTGGACAGCTTTTGGCAAAGCATTACGCTGTCGAGAAGAATTACTAGAAGCCATAGAAACTATCATTTTAGAAAGACAAAAAAATGATGACTTAGGCCAGGATGCTCTGGCTATCCTTTTACAAGCTAAAGACGAAAACGGTCAAAGTTTATCCTTAGTGGAATTAAAGGATCAAGTGCTATTATTACTCTTTGCTGGTCATGAAACTTTAACCTCCGCTATCGCCACTTTCTGCCTACAAATGGCACTGCATCCCGATATTTTTCAGCTTGTCCTTGAGGAAATAACTAATTTTGATCTATCCACTCCTTTAAGCGTTGATACCCTCAAACAGATGACCTATTTAGATCGCGTTTTAAAGGAAGTTTTACGTTTTACTCCCCCCGTGGGAGGAGGATTCCGTCGGGTAGTAGAAGACTGTCAATTTAACGGTTATCATTTGCCGAAAGGATGGGTAGTGCAGTATCAAATCACCAATACCCATAAAGATAATAATATTTATTCTCATCCTGAAACCTTCGATCCCGATCGCTTTTTAGCCGAGGAAAAACCCTACGGATATATCCCTTTTGGTGCGGGATTACGCGAATGTATCGGCAAAGAATTCGCTCGTTTAGAGATGAAAATTTTAGCCGTCCGTTTAGTACAAAAATACGATTGGCAATTACTCCCCAATCAAGATCTCACCCTCACCTCTATCCCCACTCCCCACCCCCGGGACGGTTTACAAGTCACCTTTAAACCCCGTTAACCGGCTAGGATAAAAAAACTTTAAAAACAGTTTAGCGTTTTTCTCGGAGCCGTGAAATTTATTTCACGGCATTTATTGACCGAACAGAGGTTAATCGGCAGCGGGTAAAGCTTTCGATAATTCTCCATTTTGCCGATGATTTGGTCTATCAAATTCGAGAACTAGGTAACGAATTAAACGCGCTAGGGATTTTTGTAGCAAACCTTCAGCAATTTTTTGTCCCATCTGTTGGGTTTCCGGTTTAGCGATTAGTTTCGTCATCACTGGCACCATAGCCATGGCATCAAATCCTTTCGTTTCCTGTAAAATACTAAAGATGTTGCGAAGATGCTCGAAAGTCTTAGCATCACCTAATAATTCTGGGGGAGTTTCTTGCACCGCTAAACCCACCTGTTGCCGGAAATTAACCGTGAGATTAAACCAAGTGCGACGACCAAAGTTATCGAGCGCATTGACTAACTCATTAACTAATTTTTCGCGGATAAATATACCCCTGTCTGAAAGGAGAAAATCTAACGCTTGATCGGTGACTTTCTCGAAGTTAAAATCATTAGAATCTTTAGCATTACGCAAGAGATTTTCTAAACGATTCCAGCGAAAAGTACCGTCTTTAAACAATAAATCTCGCAGGGAATCTCGCAACTCCGTGGAAGGATCGGTGAGCAGACGTTTAGCAATATAAGGATAGGCTTTACTCAGTACCTTAAAATTAGGATCGATGCCAATTGCTATTCCCTCTAAAGTCACCATCGAGCGAATAATCAGGGCATAATAGGCAGGAACTCGAAAGGGAAACTCATACATCATCGCCGACATTTTATCGGTGATACTTTTAAAGTTTAATTCTGCCACACTCGCCCCTAAAGCATTACCGAAAACTTCCGAAAAAGCGGGAACAATTGGCTCTAAATTGGTAGTTGGTGACAGGAAGTCTAACTTAACGTAATCCTTGGCCAAAGACTCAAAATCCCGGTTGACTAAATGCACCACCGCTTCGATTAAACCGTAGCGTTGATAGGGTTCAATATTGCTCATCATGCCGAAATCAAGATAAGCTAATTTACCGTCGGGAGTCGCTAATAAATTACCCGGATGGGGATCTGCATGGAAAAATCCGTGTTCAAGTAATTGACGCAAAGAACACTGCACCCCCACATTAACTAAGTGGGTGGCATCAATACCCTGGGCCTGAATTTCTTTGATATTAGTTAATTTTGTGCCGTCCACCCACTCCATGGTTAAAACCCGTCTCCCGGTATATTTCCAGTAGATTTTGGGGATGTAAATTTCGGCAATGTGACCATAAAGTTGAGCGAATTTTTCGGCGTTTTGTCCTTCGTGCAGATAATTAATTTCTTCAAAAATACGAGCGGCTAATTCGTCGGTAATTGCCACTAAATCGGAGCGAAGTCTTTTAATATTACCTTTCACCCAAGTCGCCAAACTACGCATGATATACACATCTAAAGTTATACAGCGAATCAAATCGGGACGCTGTACTTTAACTGCGACTTTCTCTCCGGTTTTTAATTTACCTTTGTAAACTTGTCCTAGGGAAGCGGCCGCTATGGGATTGGGGGATAATTCTGCATAAATTTCTTCGGGACAATAACCTAATTCTTCTTCGATAAAACGATAGGCAATTTCGTTAGGAAAAGAGGGAATTTGATCCTGGAGAGTGGTTAATTCTTCTAAATATAAAGGTGGTACTAAATCGGGCCGGGTAGAGAGAGCTTGACCGATTTTAATATAGGTGGGTCCCAATTTGGTCAACATTTCCCGCAATTGTACGGCCCGTCTAATTTCATTTTTTGGCGATTTTCCCCGCAGTTTATCCCACCAGATACCGATGACAAAAGATAAAACCGGCAGGGCAATTTCGATTAATCTCCCCAAAACGTCTAGAGGTCGCCGACGGTAATAGTCGTTAATAACTTGGGGATTGTAGCGCCAACTTTCGGCTACGTTGTCATCCATGGGGCCGATATCTTCCCGATGCTCTTCGGGAATATGGACCGGCTGCACTTCAACGGTAATCGCTTCTGGGGTTTGCGTCTCCGGGGAGATCATCTGTTCGGACATAGTTCGGTGACGGGGCAGGGTGATTTGTAAACTATTGTAACAAGTATCGGCTTGCTGCCCGATCTTGTTTCTGTCTCCCTAGTTCTAGGTTCAGGTTGGCCGTCAACTTTCCCAGGATGTTTATCGGTGTTTTTGACGATTTCGAGGCTGATACTGCCCTGATTATCCTGAATGTAGGTGTCAAAAAATAGGGCGGTAATTTGGCTGATTTCTAGGACTTTGTTAAATAAACTAGGGACGGCTGACCGATAACTAAATTCACCGCTAATAATCAGAAGTTAAATTGGCTAAGTTAATCATTATTGTTGCCTCTCAAAGTATTCTACGATAGCTCTCGCTATCGATTCTGCACCATCTTTAGCCAGTTTAACCTTTAATCTGGGCGGTTGGGGAGCTTGCCGTAAAAAGTCCCAATTACCTTGAAAAAATTCTTCACTGCTAATAATTTGATGATAACTATAATCTTGGATCCCAGCCAATAAAATCGCTGATTCGGCGAAACCTTCTCGCATCAGGGAAACAATCGGAACCTCTAATTTTAAAGCCTCGGCAAAGGTACTATATCCCGGTTTGGAAATAATTCGATCGCACAGGGGCATAAAGTCCACAGGACGATAGCTCCGATCTGGTTTATCCTGTAGGCGGATTAAATTGGGCAATTCGGGGGCGTTTTTTTCAAAAGTGATAAATTGCCAATCGGGAAAACTGGCGAGGTTATTATAGGGAATTGCTTCTAATCCTAACCCACCAAAACTCAATAAAATAGTTTTTTCTTTAGGGGCATTTAGCTTAAATTCCTGTCGTAATTGTTCTTCACTGTAGCGGGGTGTCCCCCCAGTTAAATTTGCTTCTGTAACGTGAGGAAATGCTGTCATCGCTTCTGCTAAAGGCAGTTTAAATAAGCGATCGCATTGATTATAACAACGACTGATCCAATCACTAATACTGGCAAATTCTTCACCCCAATCACGATAGATAAAATCCCAGCCGAAGTTACCGATCATCCAACAAGGAAGCCCCGCACTTTTGGCAATTAGTGCCGCTAAAGGCGGTAAATCGGCTACAACTAAACCCACACGATTAGTTTTAATAAAATTAACTTCACTGGCAATAATTGCCCTTGATTGAGCAATTATTTGTTCTAATTTTTCTTTAGTAGCTAATTTATCCATCGTTAAACTATCCGATTGGATTACCCCCACATCAAACCCCCGATGTCTTTGAATATATTCTCCAGATATATAGGAATCTAATAACCAGCGCGGAGCAGTGGTGACTAATATCGGCAAAATTTCGGGATTAATTTCAATAATATTAGCTACGACCGAAGCACTACGGACGGCATGGCCAAAACCATGATTAGTAACAGCAAAATAAACAACAGGACGAGACATAAATATCAAGTAGGGTGAGAATAATAAGCAAGAAATTTTGTTTTTCAGACTGTAGATAATAATTACCCCTGATTTTAGGGAGGCAAATGAGGCAGTATATAAATACTAGCAAAAGCATAATATTCCGCTCCCGATTGACAAGCTTCTTGCAGTAAAGATAAAGCCTCCGAGTCTCCTTGTTTTGCGAAACGTAATAATGCTAACAACCTTTTAATATATTGACTACGATAGTTAATTAATTCTTTTCGTCCACGCATACCATTTAGATCGAACAAATCTTCAACAATTTGACCACGCCGATCCCGACCATAAACACTGGCCAATTTTGCCATTTCATCCCAAACAAATTCAAGATGTGTATTCGGATCGGTTACTCCATCCGTGGGGTCTATTAACAGAGGATTTCCTGTGATATCATCGAGAGGAAAATTTGTGCCTTTGTGATTGGCATCATTACATTTATCACAAGAAAGCAGTAAATTCTCCCAAGTAAAAGTCAGATCAGGATACTGGCTTTTTGGATAAAAATGTTCGATCGCTCCGTAAGTTACCACTGTAATCTTACTTTCACAGTAAGCGCATTTCCCATTAAACATTTTAACTAATGCGTCTTTAACTTGCGGATGACTGTATTTATTTTGTGCTTGGTTAATTTGAGCTTTAGTTGCCTTGTTGTTTGATTTTATTGATTCTAAAGCCTCTAGCCAACGAGCGGCATTTTTAGCTAATACGGGTGGCTCTGATATTCTGGTGACAGCAATCAAGATAAACGCTCCTCTAGTAAGGCATCAATTCGGGATTCTAAACTATTAGGTTGACTGATTTCGCCAAAGGGTTTAACTTCTCCAACAAATAATGACAGTTGTTCATATTCTTGCTTTTCTGCTGCCGCCAGATTTTTCTTTTTACGATTTAGTTGGTGGTAACGCTTAATTTTATTTTCTGTATCAGTGGGATAGGTTGATTTCAGACCAAAAGCAGAACTTGTTAAAGTACGATCAACATTAGCCGCTAATTCTTTATAATGAATTTCTACAATCTCTAATTCACCCGCTACCAGATCGATTCGTAGGGTTAAAGAATTTGGCCCCGCACCGGCAGCGATTAAAGGACTATGAGTAGCGACAAAGAATTGAAGCTTGGGAAAAACTTCCTGTAACCATCCAGCAATTTCCCTTTGCCAAGAAGGATGTAAATGAATATCTAACTCATCGATTAAGACGACTCCAGAAGCCTCTGTGGGGTTATCTAGATCGGGGAAGGATTGTAATAATCGCCAAATTAAATCTCCGGCTAAAGCAATCATACTCCGAAAACCATCGGATAAACTAATGGTTGGAACTTTTTGACCGTTAACTAGAAACTGAATCAAGCCATCGGCAGTTACTTCAGCAATTTCTACATTACCGGGTAACAGTTTAGTAATTGCTTCTTCGCCGATTTTTTTCATTTGTTTGGCTTGAATATCTGTGGGATTTTTGGCTATTCGATAATCTAAATACACCATCCATCTCTCAAAAGAACTTAAAGATGTATCCTCATTAAATTGGCTGAAAAAGTTGCTAGAGCGTTTCGGAGGTTCAAGACTAGGAATGATCACTTGACTCACTCGTGTCAAACGACGGAAAGCTCCATAACCGACGGCAAACCAACCATGATTATCGGAGGCAAAAGCATTGGCTCGCAACCAACTTAAAATTTTAGTATTTTCTTCGATTAATGCTGGTTCTGTATAGGTTTGTTTGTCCTTACTGCCTCCTAACTCTAACCTTTCCTTGCCTGTAACAAAATAGGAATAAGCAAAAGTTTTTCGAGTTTTATCCGTACCAAATTTTCCCGCATCCCCATCTTCTTGATGAAGCACTGCGGTTAATTTACCCGGTGTCTTGGGATTACATATCCAACCAGTCGGACGTGGTAATAATTCTTTGGCTGCTTCTGGTCCCGCGAGCAGCAAAGCTAAAGCCTGTAAAATCGTGCTTTTTCCTACTCCATTTTCTCCTAATAAAGTGATCCAATGATAAGGTTTAGCATCCTGACGACGTTGATTGGGATTACTAATAAATTTAATCTCTTGATTCTGGAAGCATTTAATGTTTTCGAGTTTTATACTTTCAACCCACATGGACATTCCCCCAGAGAATAACAGCGATCGATAAAATTCTAGCTTATTTGGCCACATCTAGCCCTTTTTGGCCTTCATCTCTAAATCCAGTCAAAAACCCTCTCTTCGCAGAGAGGGTGAATTAGATTTAGGAATTTTCTTCTAATCCAAAGACGCGATTAAAAGCTTTCAAGACTTTATAACCAGAATCGATCGATTCTAGCGGATCTTTCCGCAAACGGTGACGTAAACAAAGAACAATTACCCGACGGATATCATCTACCGTCACAGTTGTCCGTCCTTCCAAAGCGGCCAGAGCTTTAGCGGCGCGATTGGTAACAATATCGCCGCGCAATCCATCCACGTCCAACTCGGAACAAACCTCGGAAATTTTCACCCGCAGATCATAATCAAGCTCCACAGAAGGCAAAAGATTCTGGGCCTCCACTAGCTTTCTTTGCAGTTCTTCCTGTTCTAAGTTATATTTCTCTAAAAACGAGAGGGGATTGCCATCAAATTCCGCACGCTGTTCCACGATTTTGACCCGTAGAGGTGGTTCTTTGACGGTGTGAATCTCGGCGTGCATTCCGAAGCGATCGAGCAGTTGTGGGCGCAATTCTCCCTCTTCTGGGTTGCCCGATCCCACCAAAACAAACCGGGCCGGGTGACGGATGGAAATTCCTTCCCGTTCCACCGTATTCCAACCACTAGCGGCCGAATCCAATAGCACATCGACGAGGTGATCGTCAAGTAAATTGACTTCATCCACATAGAGAATGCCGCGGTTAGCTTTGGCCAGCAAACCTGGTTCAAAAGCTTTTACCCCTTCTGACAGGGCCTTTTCGATGTCAATCGTGCCACAGACCCGATCCTCCGTCGCACCGAGGGGCAGATCTACCATAGTGACTTTTTTCTTGGCAATGGTCAAGGGGATGGCCTCGTCCACCTTTTGCCGCACCTCATCGCTCATTAAATCGGGATCATTGGGGTCAGAATTAAAGGGATCGTTAGCAACTACGTCAATTTCTGGTAAAAGGTCGGCTAAAGCCCTAATTGTGGTCGATTTTCCCGTACCTCGATCCCCCATAATCATCACCCCGCCAATTTTTGGGTCGATGACGTTGAGCATTAGGGATAATTTCATTTCTTCCTGGCCGACAATAGCGGTGAAGGGAAAAACCACGCGGCGAGTTTTCGGAGGAGCTTGGGGAGTCACGGTCATAAGTGGATTCAAAAGTCAATAGTTGTTGCGTAAAGAATTATATCTAGTGGGGATTCTAGCCGTCAGCTTTCAGCAAATCTTTATTATTGTAAGTCTTTTTTCCTGCTTTTTAAGATCCAGCGCCAGAGGGGATGACCTGGCCCTTTGTCTCGAATTTTCTGCACCCGTTGCTCTAAGCGCAGTTTTTCTCTGGGGGAAAGTCCTAAAATAATGTTGCGACTTTGCCAGACTAACACTGCTCCTGTAATGGCAACACAAAAGGCTAGACCTATAGAACCCCAGTAATTGAAAGCTAAAGCGTATCTTAGGGCTGTCCAAGTAAAATATTGCCGCATTAAGGCTATATCATCGCGTAAAAGCCATAAACTAGCCGAACCAATCCCTAACCAACAACCCAACACGAATAACCAACGACCCCATACCGTCAGTCGATGTAATCTTTGGACTTGTTGCTGTAGTTCAGAATCGGCCATTTCAGTTATCAGTGGGGAATTATGAATTATGAATTATGAATTATGAATTATGAATTAGGAAGTGTTTTCAGTGAACAGTAATCAGTGAACTGAAAACTCAAATCTGATAACTGATAACTGATCACTGATAACTGATCACTGATAACTGAATTATCCCTTGACAATTGCGCCAAAATCTGCTAGGACTCGGGCGTGATTTCGCAGTAAACCCAACAGATTTAAACGATTGCGACGGACAGATTCTTTTTCTGCCATCACTAACACACTATTTTCGCCATCAAAAAAGTCAGCCACTAGGGGAGAAATTGCCGTTAAAGCAGTGACGAGACGCTGATAATCTCTTTGCTCTCTGGCGCTGATAGTTTCGGGAATTAGGGCAATTAAAGCGTCATAAAATGCTGATTCGGAGGATTGTTCAAATAACTCCTTATTGATGATTCCCTTGACTTCTAGGGTGGTTGTATCTAAATCTCCTTTTTGTGCCAAACGGGTCGAGCGATTGACGGTTTCATAGATGTTGGCTAACTGACCATCCTGACGAATTTGGGATAAAAAGCGAGCGCGTTCACGGGTATCTAATAAATTTTCTAAAGCGCGAGACTTATACTCTGGATCGTTTTCCCCTAAAACTGCATTAACGAGATCGTAATCTATGCTCAAATCATCAATTAAGAGAGTTTGCAGACGTTGTAAAAAGAAATCTTTAATCAAATTGACTGGGTTGGGTTTATCGGGATGACTGGTGACAAAATCCTCAGCTATTTGCTCAATTAATGCCAAAAGATTGATATTAAAATCGGCTGACCAGATAATACTAATTATTGCATTGGCAGCGCGACGGAGAGCGAAGGGATCTGAGGAACCAGTGGGCAGCATTCCCAGTCCAAAAATACCGACTAAAGTATCTAAGCGATCAGCAATTCCCACCACTTGACCGGTTATTGTTTCCGGGAGTAGATCGCCGGCATTGCGAGGCAGATAATGTTCAAAAATGCCCCGGGCAACTATGGCCGATTCACCACTAATTAAAGCATATTTTTCGGCCATTACTCCCTGTAATTCGGGAAATTCATAAACCATTTGGGTAACTAAATCCGCTTTACAAAGCATGGCAGTGGACTCTATATCACTGCGACTTTGTTCATCGAGATTTAACTGTTCGACGATCATCTGGGCAATTTCCATAATCCGATCGACTTTATCGCGCATGGTTCCCAATTCTTCTTGGAAAGTGACGGTTTCCAGTTGGGGAAGGAAACTATCTAAGGGTTCATCACAATCGGCAGTATAGAAAAATCTGGCATCGGCTAACCGTGCGCGGATAACCCTTTCATTTCCCGCGGAGATAATCTCAGATTTCTGGGGATCGCCATTGGAAATAGTGATGAAATAGGGGGACAAACCCTGGGGAGTTTTCACCGGGAAATAACGCTGATGTGTCACCATCACAGTAATAATTACTTCCGGGGGTAATTCCAGAAATTCATCGTCAAACTTGCCGACAATTGCCGTGGGATATTCGACTAAGTTAGTCACTTCTGCTAATAAATCTGCGGGAATTTCTGCCACTCCCTTGAGTTTTTTGGCCAGGGTGGTAATCTGATCAGTAATTATCTGTTGACGCACTTGCGGATCCGCTTCCACAAAAATTGATCGCAAACTGGTTAAATATGCCTGGGGATGACTAATGGCTAAGGATTGCGGGTGTAGAATGCGATGACCAAACGTTAATCGATCGCTGGTTAAAGTGGTAGAGCCATTAATTAATTCTAGGGGTAAAACTTCCCCATCCACTAAAGTTAATAACCAACGAATTGGCCGGGGAAATCTTAAATCTCCATCTCCCCAACGCATAAAACGTCTTCCTTCCAAACGGGTAATCCATTGGGGAATTAATTCAGTTAAAATCTCGGCTGTTTGACGACCTGGAATCGTTTTTTCAATATAGACAAATTCTCCTTTGTCTGTGGCACGAATGGAGAAAGCAGCGGTGCTAACTCCCTGTTTTCGAGCAAAACCCTCACCAGCGGCGGTAATTTGACCATTTTTGTAGGCGGCACTAACTGGCGGTCCTTTTATCTCCTCGCTGCGCGCCTCTTGCTCCCTCGGTAATCCTGTGATTAACACGGCCAAACGGCGCGGGGTTGCGTAAACTTGAATAGCAGTCGCGTCCAGAGATTCCGTCTCTAAACTCTTGCTAACTCTTTCCCGCCATTGTGCGATCGCGCTATCGACAAAATCTGCGGGTAGTTCTTCTGTACCGACTTCCAGTAAAAAATCCATCTGATTGATTGGCCGTGTTTATGCTTCACCAATCATCTAGGCTATCACAGAAGCCGTGTCCTTAGTTTTTGACTGGTGTTGTTCGACTTTTTGGGTTAGGGTGAAAGATGCAGCAAATTGGAATCAGTGACGATGGGAAAGATTAATTTATTAGTCAGTGCCACCTCCCAGGATTGGATAGAACAGGCAATTAATAATTTAGAGATTATTCTGCTCGATCATTCCCATTGTGAGCGAAAAGCGGCAGGAGTGGCCTTAAATCTCATGTTTCGTTATCCTTCCTACGCTTCCCTCGTGCGGAAATTAACAGCGATCGCACAAGAGGAATTAGAACATTTTGAACAGGTCAATCAATGGTTAGATAAATGGGGAATTCCCCTCGCTCCCTTGAATTCTCCCCCTTATGGTGCTAAATTAAAGGCGCAGATTCGTCACCAAGAACCCGATCGCCTTTTGGATTCTCTGTTAATATCAGCTTTAATCGAGGCGCGTTCCCACGAAAGATTGGGTTTATTGGCAGAATATTGTCCCGATCCTCAATTAGCTCAATTTTATCGCGGTTTAATGGCTTCCGAAGCCCGTCATTATGGTATTTATTGGCTATTAGCAGCGGATTATTTTGAACGGACGGTGATCGAGCAACGCTTAGAAACCCTAGCGGCGATCGAAAGTGAGATTCTCACTACTCTGCACCCAGAACCTCGTATTCATAGTTGATTGCACTAATAGAGACAATGGCTGCAGCTCACATTTGCAGAAATACGGACAATTAGCAATTATCAGTGACTCTTAAATTATTACAAATATATCAGCAGCTGCCTGTAAGCATCTCACCAAAAAACTAATGCGCGAGGGGTTTGGGGACGGCGCTTGCGTCCCCAACGGGGGGTTTGGGGGGTAGAACCCCCCAAAAGCTTGGATTGAGTGATCAAATCGGAAGTAATGACCAATTTTAGAAGATAGTTTCCCCGTAAAAATCCCAACTCAGTAGATTTACAAAAATCAGATGCACCCAAGGACAAACCCTATCTAAATTACTCGTTCAACTCAATTTCTCTCTTAGAAAAGGGTAAATCTTGATTAATTGCCTCAATTTCTTCCTGTTCCATTTGATTAATTTCTTGGATATAATTGCGGAGAATTTGAGTCATTTTGCCATGATAGAAACGGTGTAAACTGTGATTAGCAGTGGCAGGAAAACCCCGTCTTTTTTTATGTTGTCCTCCCGCACCGGGGTCAAACATGGTAATACCTTGACTAATTGCCCAATCGATCGGTTGATAGTAACAAGCTTCAAAATGTAAACAGTCGTACTCTTGAAAACTGCCCCAGTAACGACCATAAAGATTAGTATCTTTGCGAATACAAAAAGATAAACCCACCGGTTTAGTATCCTTTTCATTTTGGTAGGCAGTAATCAAAACCACTCGCTGACGATAATTCGGATATAATTGTTCAAAAAATTTCTGTGTCAGGTATTTACTTCCCCAGTAAAATTTATCACAGGTACTGCTATAAAACCGATAAATTAACGGGAATAAATGATGGGGAATTTCTTCGGCGGCCAGAGTTTTAATAATTAACCCCGCATTAGTCACTGCTTTCCGTTCCCGTTTAATATTGCGGCGTTGATTAGCATTAAAAACCGTCAGATAATCTTCAAAACTTTGAAAACCTTTGTTATTCCAAATATAACTATGGTGTAACCAAGTAGTAAAGCCAAAATTTTCCATGAAAATTCGCCATTGGGGATCGACAAAAAGAAAATGACAACCAGACAGATTATTTTGATCACAAAAATGATCAATCGCCCCTATCATTAAAGCAGTAATTTCCAGTTCATTTTCCCCAGGAGCAATTAAAAAACGATAACCCACCGCCGGAGTAAAAGGGGTCATTCCTAACAGTTTCGGATAGTATCTAATCCCCAAACGATGGGAAAGATCCGCCCATTGGTGGTCAAAGACAAATTCACCGTAACTATGACTTTTAATATACAAAGGAGCGGCGGCAATTAACTCAGCACCGCGCCAAACTGTGAGATGAGCAGGTTGCCACCCTGTGCGTCCCGTGGCGCTGCCGGAAGTTTCGATATTATGTAACCATTGCCACTCGAGAAAGGGAGTAGTTAGGGGTTGAGCGAGAGCATCCCATTTTTGTTGGGGAATCTCACTCATTTTATCAATCCAAGCGACAGAATATTGGGGTTTAAGCTGTTCTACCATGGGACAAGATAAGTCAACCTTTTTATTTAAGGTAATCTAGTTTTGCGATTTATGGGACTGCCGTTCAAGGGAATAATGTAGGAAAATTTCTTCTTGTACGGTTTCCACGCTCAAAAGTTGTAATTTTCTGGCAGAATCAGCCATAAATCCAGTTCCTCCCAGGGGAGTTGCCGCTTTATTGCCTCCTAACAGCAACGGACAAATAGTTAGATGGATTTCATCGATTAAATCTTCAGCTAAAAGAGAGGCAATTAATTCACCTCCTCCCAGAATCGCCAGCTTTTTGATACCTAGTGCGGTAAATTGACTAAAAATAGCCTTCCAATCACCGCAGACTAAGACAAGCTCAAATAAACCCCGATTTTCCCATGCTGCCACTTTTTCCGCTGCCGTGATTAACCAGCGTGGGAAAGGCTGCTGAAAAAATTTCATCCGGGGATCAAGCTGGCCTGAATGAGAACAAACGATCTGTATCGGCTGGGGAGATAATCCCCGTTGTTGACGGTATGCGAGAAAATCGGCATGACGGATAGGAAGACTGGTGTGATAAGCGCGCAGGGTGTTGGCACCGAATAAAGCGGCATCCATACAGGATAAATGTTGTTCTAGACGCATTTTATCGGTAGCAGAGGCAAATCTGGCCGCTGACTGGTAGGCGTCGGCAATTTTACCATCGGCACTCATGGCTAAAATAACGGTGGTGTGAGGACAATTCATGGCAAATGATCAGGGATATCACCTGGTTCGATTGGTGAATAGGCTAGTATAGTCTAGAGTTTGATAGCCAGAATCAAACCAATTTCTGCCTATGCCTATCGGTCAATCCTCCTTTCGTCGTATTCTGCTCTCTCGCTTACTCTTGGTCAGTGTACCTGTACTACTAATGGGGGTTTATGTTACCTATCGTAAGGCGCGATCGGCTTTTTTGGAAACGGCCCGTCAAAATCTCACCGAAAGTGCCATCAGAAAAGCAGACAATATTGATCAATCAATTCAATTTTTGCAGGCCAATCTTATCACTGCGGGCGAAAGTCTGGTTTTAAAACAGGGAACCTTAGCCGAAAAAGAAGCTTTTTTACAACAATTCACGGCGCAGCTTCCTAATCAGATTAACTGTGTGGAATTAATTGATATTAAGACCAAGAAACCTTTATTAAATCGAGCCTGTGAACCAGAAATTATCAAAGTTTTGCCCCTGGAAAGATGGACAGAAAAACGGACTAGCTCTGCTGGGAATATCGAGAATGTTTTAGTTAGAAGTTTACCTCGACAACTTTTAACAAAATCTCCCAATAATAATCGTCAATTAGAATTAGTTTTTGCTGTTCCCATCTACGATAATCAAGGACAATTACAATCTAGTCTGATTCTGCAAACTTCTCTACTTTACCGTGAGAAGGTTTTACCCGGTTCTTTATCGGGTTATCCCGTGGTTATTTCTGAAAATGGCATTATTCTCGCTCATCCCTATTTTGATCGCATTGGTAGCCATATCAGTCAAGAAGCTGATGCTGAACGCCTCAATCTAATCATCATTAATGCTGTTAGAGGTCAACAGAGATTTCTCCATTTATTTTCTTTCGAGAAAGATGGCAAAGAGTTAGTCGCAGGTTATAGTTCCCTCCCCAGTCCAGTTACGGGAGAATCATCCCAAAAATGGATAGTTTTAGCCATTAGTCCCCTCTCCCAAGCTCTGGCTCCTCTGCAACAAATTTGGGAGGCAATTTTTTATCTGACTTCTGGTTTATTATTAGCTTATTTAGTAGCTATTGTACTGATCACAAGGGATTTAGCTAGACCTTTAGAAAAACTGCGAGATTATGCCTTAAATATTCAGAAAATTCCTTCACCAAATATTACACCACAGAACTTTAATATTCGAGAAATTAATCAGTTAGCCTCGGCCTTAGAGGAAATGCTCGAACGTTTACGCCTTTGGGGAGAGGAAATAGTTAAGAGTTGGCAAGAAGCAGAAAATGCTAATCAATTAAAAAACCAATTTTTGGCGAATACTTCTCACGAATTACGCACCCCTCTTAATGGTATTATTGGCTCAATTCGTTGCGTTATGGATGGATTTTGTAATAGCGAGGAGGAGGAAAAAGAATATCTGCAACAAGCGGATAATGCAGCCGTACATCTTTTAGGAATTATTGATGATATTCTCAGTATTGCTAAAATAGAAGCGGGCAAACTTTCCGTTAATCCTGAACCAGTAGATTTACACCAAATTATCAATGAAGTTATTAATTTACAAACAGCATCGCTGCAACTTAAGTGCTTAAAATTAAATTTACTTTTCTGTCCAGAAAATCCGATAGTCTATGCTGATTCCACTAAATTAAAACAGGTAATTTTGAATGTTATTTCTAACTCAATTAAATTTACTGATAGAGGCACAATTTCTTTAATAACGCACTTAGAACATACACAGGCTATTATGACTATAATCGATACAGGAATCGGTATAGATCCCCGGCAGCAATCAAAATTATTTCGCCCTTTTGTGATGATTGATGGTTCCACAACCAGAAAATTTAGCGGTACGGGTTTGGGATTAGCTATTTCTAAGAATTTGATGAAAATGATGGGGGGAGATATTACTATCTCTAGTCAAGGTCAAGGTTTAGGAACAACTGTAGAAATTATTCTTCCTCTAGTTGGGGAAAGAAAGCTTGATTCTCCCCCAGAGGAAAACTCATCTTTGCCGATTCTTCCCTCTCTTAAAAGCTAAAATATCTCTATTTAATTTCTGTAATTTATGAGGAATTTAGTTTATAATTACTCTAAACTCTCTACAGGCAAATTAACCACCTGATAAGCACCAAAAACCTCGATCGCATCGGTATAATTGGTTAATTCTTCTAAAGTTGCCCCGATTAAATGCTGTTGATCTGGATTAATTTCTAGATCAATAAAAAATATGTATTCCCCTAAAGATCGTTTAGTTGGTCGCGATTCGATCCGAGATAAATTAAGCTGACGTTTGGCAAAAACTTCTAAAGGTTTCACTAAAGCACCGGGTTGATCTAAAACTTGAAAAGCGAGGGACATTCGCTCACCTTGGGGATGGGAAGTTAAAGCCATTACCCAAAAACGGGTACAATTATCGGGATAATCATTAATTGGTTGTGTTAATATTGGTACATTATAGAGTTTTGCCGCCCGGGGGGAAGCAATAGCGGCAGAATTAGCCTCTCGATCGAGAATTTGAATCGCTTCTGTGGTAGAATTGGTGGGAATAATTGGCACGGTAGGTAAATTATTTTCTAGCCATTTTTGACATTGGGCTAAAGCTTGGGGATGGGAATAAACGGTTTTAATTTCTGTTAGCGATTGCCTAGTAGATAGAAGTGCATGGGAAATCGGTAAAACTAATTCTTGTTGAATCTGTAACCCGGGTAATTGCCATAAAGCATCAAGAGTCATTACCACACTTCCTTCGGTGGAATTTTCCACTGGGACCACTGCTAAATCGGCCTGATTTTGGACAATTGATCGCAAGGCCAAGGCAATGCTAGGATAGGGTATTAATTGACGAGGCTGGGGTGGTAAACTATTAGCATAGGCTAAAGCGGCTGTTTCTGAATAGGTTCCCACCGGCCCCAGATAAGCGATCTTTACAGTCATTTAGATTATCCCCGCAAGCAATTTTTTCTAGCTATTACAGCCTTTCTCGTCAACATCAAGTATAACCTAATTTGGTATTGACTCCTATCTCCTATCTGCTGAATTCTGCTATAATCATGTCAAGTCAGCTTCACTTTGTTTGATGGTCAATTGACTGATTTTTTGGCGAGTTTCCTCGATGGTTAACCCTTGGGCTAAATCCCCCAATTCTTTGAGAAGATCATTAGTTAGGGAGAGAGATATTTGGCTATCCTGGCCCGATAAATAGACAACTTTGGCTAATTCGGCCAGTTTAACTTTTTTGCTGGTGCGATTTTGATAACTGACCGAAAAACCGTTAATCTCCGCAGCCTCTTGCTGGATAATTGCCGACTTTAAACGTTCCTTGAGATGTTCCATCTCTGTATCTAAAATCTTCCATTGCTGGTAAATTTCCCAATAACGATTAGTTAATCTTTCGAGATTCTCACCCGCGGGATCGGGAGTAATTAAATGGGAAAGCTGCAAAAGACGATGATGGATTTGGGCCGTATATACGGGGTCTTTTTGTGCATATTCTAGCTGGGCCGCGGTTAAAGGTCTTTTGCCCCAATTACCCCCCTGTTCACTTTTATCGATAGCGGGAAAATGACAAAGACATTCGGCCACGGTTTTCAGTTGATAATTGGGTAAAGGAGCAATATAGTAGGGAACCTGTTTAGCTAACTCTAGGGTACAGGTAATTTTTTTAACTTTGGTTTTACCGCCCAAAAATTTACAATCATAACTAGCATTGTGAAAAACCTTTTCTATCCGGTCAACCAGCATGATTTTAGTGATAAAATAGTTAGTAAGATCGGGTCGATCGAGAACATCCAAAATTGTCACCCGCTCACCCGTTAAGTCCGTGGAATCAGCCAGAATTTGAATCAGAGACAAACGGGGAGTCTTGCTATTGTAATCGGCTACTTCCGTATCTAACCAAAGAATGGGAAAATGGCAAAAGTGATCGATCGCATTCCTAATAGCGTCGGATTCCGTTAAATAAGGCATGGTTGCAGAGGCTGAAAAATGTATCAAAAAATCTTGATAGCAGTAGATTTGTCGGAGATGGGGGAGAGTGTTTTTAAGGAGGCTGTATCCTTAGCCAGTAAGTACGAAGCTAACCTCCTACTACTGCACGTCCTTTCCCCTGAAGAAGATTATAGCCCTTTACCGATTCCACCCAATTTAGCCGATATTTACCCCGCCCAGGGGAATGATCTCACTCTCGATTTTTGGCGGCAACAATGGGAAGAATTCGAGCAGAAAGGGGTGGCAATGTTGCAAAAAAGAGCTAATCAGGCGGGAGAAATGGGTGTCAAGGGAGAATACCGGCAAATTTACGGTCATGCCGCCAAAACTATCTGTAAAGTGGCGCGAGAGGAAAATATTGATTTAATTGTCATCGGTCGGCGTGGGCGATCGGGTCTAGGAGAGTTATTCTTAGGTAGTGTGAGTAATTATGTTCTCCATCATGCCCCCTGTTCCGTCTTAATTGTTCAACATCATCAAGACTAAAAATTCCTGTTAGCTATTCCCCCCTAAAATCCCCAAACGATTAAAAGGAAAAAAGCGAAAAACCGCCCTACCAATCACGTTATTTTCCGGTAAAAACCCCCAGATATGGGAGTCATTGCTATTATTGCGATTATCTCCCATGACAAATAAATTATTTTCCGGCACAAGCAAAGGCATTAAATTATATTGAGGGGATTCGAGAATATAATCCTCTGCCAAGGGTTGATTATTCAGGTAAATTTTGCCCTCCTTGACAGCAATCACATCCCCTGCTGTGGCAATCACTCTTTTAATAAAAGCTTGGTCTTTTTGATATCCCTGTAATTGTAATTGTACCGGCGGTTCAAAGACGACGATATCCCCCCGTCGAGGAGGATGGAAATCGTAGGAAAGTTTTTCCACTACTAAGCGATCGCCCTGTTCTAAAGTGGGTAACATAGAATCGGAGGGGATAAAACGAGGTTCAGCCACAAAAGTGCGAATCAGTAGGGCTAAAATTAAAGCTATAGTGATAATTTGCAGATTTTCTCGAATAGAAGCCCAAAAACTCTTGGATTTGTCCTTATTAATTTCTTGCTCTTGCATTATTGCCCGGATGATGGTTGGTGTAACTTAGCTTTCGCTTGCTGCCAGAAAACTGTTAATTCCTCTAGTGTATAGTCATGGAGAGGCTTTTCCGCCACGGATTCCACTAGGGAAAAACGTTGAATAAAACGCAGATTAGTCTCTTGTAAAGCGATACTGGGGTCTAAATTATACCAGCGAGCAAGATTGACAATAGTAAAGAGTAAATCGCCTAATTCTGCCTGTTGATGCTCTTTATCGCCCGATTCTAGGGACTCTTGCCATTCTGCCAACTCTTCGCCGAATTTTTCCCAGACTCCCGCGATATTTTCCCACTCAAAACCGACTCGCGCCGCTTGCCGAGAAATTTTCATCGTCCCCATTAAGGGTGGTAAAGTTTGGGCATAACGGGTTAATTTGCCGCTAATAGTCGGGTCATTTTTTTCCTCAGCTTTGATTTTCTCCCAATTTTGACGCACCTGTTCGGGATTTTCTAGGGATAGCTCCCCGAAAACGTGGGGATGACGACGAATTAATTTATCGGTGATGCCCCTAGCCACTTCTTCTAGGCTAAAATTACCCTCATCACTGGCAATTTGGGCTTGTAAAACCACCTGTAGCAGTAAATCGCCTAATTCCTCGGCAATGGCAGTTTTATCACCGCTTTTAATCGCCGCTACCACCTCATAAGCTTCTTCGATAACGTAGGGAATCAGGGTTTCTGGGGTTTGGGCTAAATCCCAAGGACAGCCGCTTTCTGGATCTCGTAAACGGGCAACAACGCTGATTAAATGGTTTAATGCCGCTAAGATGGCCTTGTAGCGGGGATTGTCGGTTTCTGGAAGGCTAGACATCGATTTTTTCCGGTTTTCTCCCCCAGTATACCGGTTAGTTATCAGTGAGCAGTTATCAGTTATCAGTGATCGCTGATCAGATGTGAGTTTTCAGTTAACTGATCACTGTTTACCGATCACAGCAAAAAAGCTCTCATCTCCCTATCTTCTAATATTCAGTTACAGCCTTTCTCATAATAGATGAAGTTTAACCTAATTTGAGCGAAGACCGACTCCCCAACACGAAAACTTCGTACCTCACCATTCAGATAACTGCTTTAGCTCAATAACGATGAAAAAACCCGGGAAAACCGGGTTCCACTAGCTTGGAGTGTGTATAGTCAACCGATAAAGCAGTTGAAAACTTAAATAAATCTAAATAGAAAAAAGGTAAGTAATTCCACTGTAAGAAAATCAGATTTAATGAACTACCCCGCAAGTTAGGGGACAAGAAGCATAAACAGCTTGATGAGAGGTTTTTACCTCACCGTGTAACCAGTGCAGCCAGCTAACTTCATGGGGATGAACACCTTTTGCTGTTAATAAAGCGGCACTAATTAGGATAGCCAAAATATTGATGCCGATAATCATTCCCGCCACTAAAAGCACGGAACTAATCGGTAAAACTGACTGTAAGATAATCGCCGACAATGCTCCCACTGTCATCATTAATACTACTAAAGGAAATCCCACTACTAATAAACAGACAGTGAGGACGAAACTCCAGAGAAGAAAGCTTTTTAGCATTGCTAAAGAAACGTAGCCCCAGTTATTTCTTGCGGTTAATTGCATCTTCCTGACCTCTTACAAACTTGGTGGTCTAACTTTTCTGCACGTCGGCTCAAAGTTGATGAAAACCAGTATAGGGAAAACACCGAAGAAGATGAGCTATTCGCAATATAAATTTACAATCATCGCTGATCATCTATGTTATATGTATCGAACTATTACAAGAATCGGCGAGAGGTATCGAAAACTTTACAATCGGTTTCTCTTGATCCCCAATGCAGTTTCCTGCTGAAATCCTTGATCCCCGTTTATAATCCTTTCTTCTGTCCCTGTCCTCAGATTTTTCCTCGTCTCATTGTAACAAATATTTACAATTACCTCTAGAATTCTCAGGAAATAGGTGGACGGGATCGCCAGAGCGCCGAGTTGAGAGTGGGAAGTGGCAAGGGGTTATCTATTCTTGTTTAGATGTAATAACCTCCATCGGTCTGAGTAATTTATCCTCAATGGTAAATCCCTGCCTGACTATTTTTGTGATCGTCTGTTCTGCCAAATCGGGGCGTATTTCTTGCTCCACCACCTGACAAATAGTAAAATCTGGCTGATGATCGGACAGTTCTATTTTCAGCACCTGACGTTTTTCTAGGATACTTAATAATTTTGTCTGTACGCTTTTTAAAGATTTCGGTAATCTTTTCCAGACTCGCTCATCTGGTTCGGGTCGATCTTCTAAATAATTTAATAACGATTCGAGGGTATCAAATACCTCTAATAGTTCTAAAAAAATCTGTTCTTTTTCCGAGCGATTGTTCTTTCCTTGCTGCCGTAAAGCTTGTTTTAAACTTACCTCCTCTTTGGTTAAATTTATAATTAGGCTTAATAATTTGTTTCTATCTTCTTGGCTAATTTTGTAATTATTCATCCTTATTCCTCCAAAAAATTAATGTCTTTGAGTATCGAGGAAACCAGTTCGCCAGCAACTTTTTTAAGTTGTTCTTGATCGTAATTATTAATATCATCCATGGTATTTAAGATTTCTAAAGATGGTAAAGGTTTAGACAATTCCGAAAAAGACATGGTTTTCAAGCGTTGAACCAGAGGTAGATGAGGACGTAAATAATCCGCAACTATCCTATCTTGAGGATTCATTAATATCTTACGCGCTTTAGCGATGCTATCCATCGAATAGCTACGGCGTTTCATAGCCAGACCAAAAGCTTTAGTGATTTCGGCAGTGGAAGCAGCCGGAGAAATTTCTAGAATATCGTAAGGATTACTATCTAAATTATCGTACATTAATCTAACTCCCATTAAATAATATGAAATAGTTTATAGACTTCTCGAAACTCTGGATCGTCGGGGCATAATTCGTCAGCCGATCTAACAAGTTCTATCAGTAATTCTGTGGGTAATTTTTGATAATTTTCTCTTAAAAGATCGAGACAGAGTTGGGCGGTAAGGTGACGGAGTTTTTGCGATCTCGATCGTTTCGCCTTTTCGATCGCCTCGGAAAATTGATTGCGATCCATCAATCGCCCCACTTCCCTTACGTCTTTTCTAAAAATAATCTCCTCGATCAATTCGTTTAGTATGGCATTATTGTAATCTATCTGTTTTAATTTCTCCAGTTCGCTTAAAGCTTTGGACTCGTTTATCTTTTGCTCATCCAATCTCCCGACTATTTCCAAGGCTTGATCTCGGACGTAATACATTTTCGAGTTAGTAGTTTGTCCTAACTCGTACCAATTTTTATTCATTCTTAATAGATTCTCGAAACCCTCAATCTCCTCCTGTAATTCTAGGTAAAGTCGATCGATCTCCTCAATCGATTCTGGGTGATTTTTAAGGGCTGGTTTCGCCTCTTTTAAAGGATTCTCGGCTTTTTGCCACTGTTTCTGTTGTAGATAATGACAACCTTGATGGAATGATACAAAAGTATTAGCTATCTGTTCGAGATTAGATTGGCAGGTTAGGGGTTTTAAAGCGACCCCGCGAACCCGATCCCCCTGCAAACAGGCAGCCACCGATTCCCCCCAACGGGTATAGAGAGTCGCCCAGAATTGATCGGTTTTTTCTTTTTTCTAATTCTTGTTCAAGATTTTTCTCTAAAGATCTTAACTTAGGATTATTAATTAATTTGTTAGCCTCTTGGTAAAATTTTAAAGCCTCCGATAACTTTCCTTTCTCGAAAGGGTTTCCCGTATCTTCCGCTTGTAATTTTATCACCTTAACCGTAGGAAATTGCCGCCGCGGTCGGTTCCGAGAGCAACTCCCGGGCGATGATACCAGCCCGTTTTGCCGCCATCTGGGTGGCATGACGCTGTTTATCGTTAAAATAGGCGGGAATAGTGATCACAGCTTCCTGTATCCGGCTTTTCTGACCGTTAGCCCCTTGATAATTCTGGGCATTAGCTACTACTTTTTTTAAAATCTTGGCCGATATGTCTTCCGGTTCCTATTCCTTGCCCCCTAACCATACCGATAGACTGTCCTCTGTACCCCGGATCGAGCGAGTGACTTTATAGCTTAAACGGGGTATTTCTTCCTGAACGATAGTATCGCTAAAACTTCTACCCATCAAACGCTTGATCGACATGATCACGTTTTCTGGGGTCGCCTTGATCTGTCTGTAGGCTTCCTCTCCCACGAGCAGCCCCTCTCCGGCTAGGGAGACGAGCGATCGGGTTAATTTTCTCTCCGGAGGCGAGTTATCTGCGGCGGTCACTACCTCCACCCCCGCTAATTTAAATGCCGCTACTGAATTTGTCGTACCCAAATCTATCCCGACAATATTACCCATCGGATACCTTCATCTTTTCTAAGATTGCTCTTAATTATACCCATGATTACTCTATTTATTAAAGGAAATACTATCTATCGTTAATAGATTTTATTCTATAAATATTAACCAATGCACATATAGTTGATTTTTGGCAAATTCTCGGGATTTTTTACCGCATTTATCAACAAGATCAAGCCGTTTCCTCACTCCATCCTACATAAATAATCATTGCCCCTTGTCTCTTGCCCGACTCCTGATTGGCTTTTCTTTGTCACAGAATTGACATCTGGCCGTTATAGTCCTGACAAATGAGAGTTATATGCTGAAGTTAATCCAGCAAAGGAATAAATCATTTCCCCTAGCCGAGCTTTCCTCAAGCTTCCCACACAAGGTCTAGGGGAAGTTTATTTTTCTGTAGATTTTACCCGTTCTTTGCTCACCACAGGATCAATATAAATCCCCGTCCCCGTGCCTTTACCTCCCATGAGGAAAACCGCTACCCGGCCGGAAAAGAAAATTTTTCTAGAACTTGACAAGCCTTGCCAACACAGGGAAGACAGTCAGGCAGACTGACCTAAACAGGTTTTTGGGGCGAAAATATAGTTTCTTGCCCTTCTGTCCCCCTCAACACGGTCTTAGCTCTGATGGCGAGCATAATCATCCTGAAAACGGACTATATCATCCTCTCCTAAATATTCCCCATTCTGCACTTCAATTAATACCAATTTGATCACCCCGGGGTTTTCCAGACGGTGAGCGGTACACTGTGGCACATAAGTGGACTGATTGGCTCCGAGAATTTCTTCGTTATCTCCACAGGTGACTTTTGCCGTCCCCGAAACGACAATCCAGTGTTCACTGCGATGGTAGTGCATCTGTAAACTGAGACGATGACCCGGATTCACTTCAATCCGCTTGATTTTATAACCGGGACCTTCTTCTAGGGTGGTGAAAGAACCCCAAGGCCTAAATTCTGTTGCTGCCGATTCTACGGTCGAAATAAGCTGAAATGGTGCCACATCTTGGGATGCGATCATTATATTATGTCTCCATTGCTAGGTCTGATCTTAGTCCAAGATAGCAGCAAAAACCCTAGATGGCATCTAAATCAGTGATCAGTAAACAGTAAACAGTGATCAGTAATCAGTTAACTGAAAACTCAAATCTGATCACTGATCACTGATTTAGTCTTCGTCGGTGTTGAGAATACGGGGAACCCGGAAATAATCTCCTTCTGGGGCCGGCGATTCTTGCACTAAGACCTCATGATCGGGATAAAGTCTATTACCATCGGTGCGAGTGATATTTTGAATTTCGATCGCTCGCGTGGTGGGTGGCACATTTTCCGTGTCTAATTCGCTTAACTGCTCGAAATAATCTAGTATCCCGCTTAATTGCAGCGCAAATTGTTCTTCTTCGCCGCTATTAATCTCTAAACGGGCTAAATGGGCGATTTTTTCAACTGTTGCTCGATCGATCATGGGAGAAAGGGGGAATGATGAATGATGAATTGGGGAGTGGGGGAGTGGAAATTATGAATTATAAATTATGAATTATGAATTGGGGAGAATAAATAAAAATAATCTCCTGACTCCTGACTCCTCAATTTAGAAGAAAACATCAATTTCCGATCGCCCGGTGATTTTCAGCCAGTTTTGGGCTTCAATGTAGTTATTGGGGGCTAATCGGATGGCTTGTTTCCAGTATTCTGCCGCTTTGTCGTAGAGTGCTTCCGCTTCGGCCTGTTGTCCGTCTTCTCTGGCTTTTTCCCCTTGAAAATGGTAAATAACGGCGATATTATTCAAGGCGGAGGGCATTCTGGGATTAAGTTGGATAGCTTCTTCGTAGTATTCCAGAGCCTTTTCATGCTCGCCGTTACTAGCGTGGATAATACCGATATTGTAGAGGATATAACTGCGATCATTAGGATCCTCTTCTAATGTTAAAGCCTCATGGTAATTATCGAGGGCTTCGGCGTATTCGCCGTCAGCTTGGGCAGACATCCCATCGCGGTAATAAACAAAGGCTTCCTTGGCTTTTTTATCGGCGGGGAGCATCTTTAAAATGATATCCGCCATGACGGTAAAAGATTTATCAATAAAGTTATCGTTACGTTGAGTGCGTGGCATAGTTAGGACAAGTAGGCGATCAAGATGACTATTTACCTTTATAGCACTCGCCAGAAACCCTAGGGCTGTTTTTCTAATTTTTCTCGACCACGGGTTCCATTTAGAGGGTCTTGGCTGGGGGCGAACGTTATTTTCCAGCAAAAAAATTCCCCTAGCAAGGGGCAACTATGGGGCTTACTAGTCTTTATCCTTTGCGTCCCGATTGGGAAAATGTCAAATCTGCTAGGGACGAGCGACGTTTCCTTCCAGTGGTGAGACCTTAACGGTTTATTCTCCAGCCGAGAATTTCACTGCCACCCTTGTTGCTCCAACGACCATTGACGCAACTCTACCTAAGATTTAGATTTTTCCCTGTTGGTTGCTGTAAGTGAGTAGATTGCTTGCATGGTGTTATCCCATAACTCAACCTACCGTCCAAAAATTAAATTCTTTTTTTCAAACCAACACCCGCTAAACCCAAGGCTAACAGAGCAAGGGTGGAGGAAGGTTCGGGGATTGATCTGAATTGAATCTCATTAAAGCCGAGACGATTGTTCCCGCCTATGCCTCCCTGATTAGTCATGTTTCTAAATCTAACATTAGTCGCCAAGACTGGGGTAAAATTGAACTCTTGTTCGAGTATAGTAGCCGTGGTTGTACCTATCCCAAAGGTAGTAGGTGCGCCACTCAGCGCAGTCCAAGCTCCTCCGCCTAATTTATATTCAATCGTCACGTTCTTAATTCCCACTTGGGCTAACGCAGTACTACTGTTAGTGTTCCAGAAACTAAACCCAGCGAGATTATAGATACGATTGAAAGCAAACTCGATAACAACGTTTCCCACACTGTTAGGGGAGTTCAGCAGCGGTGTCCGCCAAGAATTAGTAATAGATGTCGCTGTGTGAGTTCCCGTCAGACTTGGCTTGTCACCTGGCAGCCCAGCTCCGTTGGTAGTAGCGGCTAGACTCCCAACTGCAGTCCCAGTAAAACCTGACGCTGAGGGAGTGACATTACGAATCAGACCTGAAGCTTGGGCGTTCTGTGGCACACCCAACATTAAGCCGAAAGTGGCAGTGGATAAAACAAGAGGTGTAACAGCGAGTTTCACAGGGAAATCTCCTTAAAATAAGATTTAGCTAAAGTCAAGTGGGCGCAGGGCATCCTGACATATGCTATTTGTTTTTTTCACCCGTGTCTGTTACTTTTGATACAGTTTTTTGATTTTTTTATGGTAGGGGAATAGGTGGACACGGGGACATCGCCGATATAAGTAGTCGTGCAAAATAAATTTCCTAGTGAAGATAGGCACTCATGCAAGAGGCAAGGGGCAAGAGGTGGTTGGATATGTGTAATTAATTTTGCTTAGGTACTTATGCCGATATACTAAGAAAGTCAGAAGCCAGAAATCGGGTGGGGAAGAAATTCTGTCTTCTGCCTTGATAGCGGGCAATCTGCCTACTGATGAGATTCTGGCGTCGTGGTTTTGCTATTGTCCCAATCCGAGAATAAATCATCGTTAAATAGATCATCAAGGGGAAATTCTTCGTCAGAAGGCAGGGATTCTGGATCGTTCACTTCTTCATCATCCCACATACTGAATAAATCCAGTTCTTCTTGGTCACTCGCAACAGAAGCAACATTTTGGCGGTTAGATGCAACTTTAGAGGTTTCTTCAGCAAAAGGCTCGAATAATTCGGGGCTATTGCTGTCATTAATATCGGCAAATAAGTCATCTAGAGAATTTGGGGCATCGGCGAATTTTTCCGAGTCGGTGGCTAATAAATCAGAGAAACCCGTGTCACTGCCAACGGTTTCTTGACTGTATATCCGCTCGTAATTACCCGATAATTCTTCTAGGCTACCGATCATTCTAGTTTCTTCCTCTTCGCCAAACATCTCCATCTCAGGAGTGAATTCCGCTGCTAACTCTAGATTTTCTTCCGTGATAAAACCATCAAAGGGATTCATTTCCCCAGTGAATTCTGAGGGGGAAACGGGCGTTTCTAGGGGTGTTTCGGGGGCAAATTCTGGCTCCAATCCTAGGTTTTCTTCGGTGATAAAACCATCAAAAGGATTGATTTTTTCCCCAGGTTGGATTGTTTGGGTGGCGTTTTGTAGTTCTAAGAGTTGGCTTTGATAACCCTGTTCTAGTTGTTGAATTTGCGACTGATAGCCGTTTTCTAATTCTAGAATCTGCGCCTGTTGACTTTGACGCAGGGCTTCTATTTCTGCTTGCTTCCCGTCTATAATCTCTCGAATTTGACTTTGATAGCTTTGGCGCAATTCCTCGATTTTAGTTTCGTATTCCTGTTCAAGTTCCTCAATTTCGGTTTTATCGGCAACTTCCATGGCTTGAACTGGATTTGCGCCGGCTGCCTCTTGTAAACGTCTTTGGCTGTCTTCTAACTCTTTTTGCAATTTAGCCACTTCTTCTTTATAGGTGGCTTCGATATTGCCAAACTGTCCTTGGGTGTCTTTTAACTCCGCTTCGGTTTGATCTAAAGCCGCCTCAGTCTCCTTATATTTTTGTCGTGCTTCCCTGATTTCTCCCTGTTGGAGGGCATATAAAGCCCCACCCCCGATCGCACCTCCACCGACAAAACCGATTAAAATATCGAAGATATTCATTATGGGATTCCTCCTCTAGGAAAATTTACTTTATAATATGCCCAATCTCAGAGGATAATTCACAAGGGGCAAATGTGGTCAGTGTTTTCCGCCGCTCTTTATGCTGATTGCTTTTGATTGTGGCAGCAATTATCAAAAAAAGAAAGAAAATATTAAGTTTTTTCTCGGCAAATATGGTGAGGTACAAAGTCTCTGGTTTTAGGGAGTTGGTTGTCGAGGCTCGATCCTGTCACACCGCATCGGTGTTTGGCAAGACATTTCACTGAGGCTGCATTTCCCGATAAGCTTGATAAACGCCGCGCACGTTGTACCAATTGAGAAAAATGCGGGCAATTTCTAGGGCTAATTGGGGTTTACCTCGATCGATCAACCATTGTAACAGCGGGGAGAGGCTGCGTTCATTCAGGGTTCCCCCCAGGGAAAGTAAACCCCACAACAGTCGATGAATCCAAGTCATTTGAATCATCATCCGCACTTCCCAGGTGGGATGTTTTTGATAAAAAAGCACTCCCATTCGTCCCCGTTGAATTTCCTTATCGATGAGATTGGGAATTTGAGCGAGATTAAAGGGGGGATGCCAATGATAACCGACGGCTTCAGGACATTTAATTAATTTTAGTCCTAATTGCTTCAATCTCACCCCTAATTCCAAGTCTTCCCAACCGTAGAGTTGAAACCTGGTGTCGAATAATCCCGCTGCTAATAACCATTTTTTGGCGATCGCTACGTTGCCTGTGGCAAAATAGGCAGCGGAGAAATCGGTGATTTTATAGGGTTCACTGGTGGGATGATCGAAGTTACAGGTATTAATGACAGTGCCGTAGGTAAATAAGCGATCGCTGCCGAGACTGGCTGCCCCGGCGGTTAAAGCCTCGGCATGGGCTTGCAGAAAATTTTCTGTCACTACCAGATCGCTATCGATAAAGATAATTGTATCACCACGAGCTTTTTCTACCCCCAGATTCCTAGCGATCGCCGGTCCGCCGTGATCCTGTTGCCACAGTTGCAGATGGGGTAAATTAGCTTTTTGACTTTCTAGCCAAGCGATCGTCCCATCGGTAGAGCCATCATCGACAACGACTATTTCGTAGTTTTCCACCTTATTATCGGTTAAACGCTGATTTTCTAGGGCGAGTAAACATTTTTTTAAGATTGCTTGGCGATTGTAGGTGGGGATGACAACACTGATCAGCACGGGCATTCGGGGTTCAAGATTACCGTTTTAGCTTACCAAATGATTAGACCTCTGGCAAAAATTAACAATCTTCATTCAGGATTCAGGAGATAGGGTGATGGGGTTTTGGGGTGATAGGGTGATAAGACAACTTCCCCATCTCCCCCCGCAACGCGCACGAAAATGATTTTAATTGCCTCATGTTTTTTTCAGTAAAAACGATAAATATACATTCCAGCCATCGAACAATTTGGTTAGTACACAGGACAAAAGCAAGCTGTGACTAGGTTGTAATTTTTGGAGATGTCTATTAGACATCGACTTAATATTATCTCAAGACCAAAAGTTTCTCTAGTTAAGGAATCTAACCGAATAAAAATGATTTTAATTGCCTCATGTTTTTTTCAGTAAAAACGATAAATATACATTCCAGCCATCGAACAATTTGGTTAGTACATAGGACAAAAGCAAGCTGTGACTAGGTTGTAATTTTTGGAGATGTCTATTAGACATCGACTTAATATTATCTCAAGACTAAAAGTTTCTCTAGTTAAGGAATCTAACCGAATAAAAATGATTTTAATTGCCTCATATTTTTTTCAGTAAAAACGATAAATATACATTCCAGCCATCGAACAATTTAGTTAGTACACAGGACAAAAGCAAGCTGTGACTAGGTTGTAATTTTTGGAGATGTCTATTCATAATTCATAATTCATAATTCATAATTCCCACACCCTACACCAGATGTAAGGAACCCTGGGAGGAGGATTAGGGTCAACTGGGAACATTGATTTTAAAAAATCGGTGATCATGTTATCCTCTGATTGTGTCGTGTGAGGAAAGGAATCGGCCATGGTAGCTTCTCTATCTTATCAAAATGGGCAAAAAGCTCGATCGCATCCCCTGTTATCCCTAGGGGGTTTGATCGAATTACCGTCATCACCCCTGTTTGGCACGGACGGAATTCGTGGCCAAGTGGGAGAATTATTAACTGCCCCCCTAGCGCTACAAATCGGATTTTGGGCGGGACAGGTATTAAAAAATCAAGCTGGTGTCACCAAACCAGTAATTATCGGTCAAGATTCGCGTAATTCCAGTGATATGTTAGCCAATGCTATCACTGCGGGTTTAACTTGGGCGGGAATAGAAGTCTGGCAACTGGGATTATGTCCCACTCCCTGCGTCGCCTATTTAACCAGAGAAAGCGAAGCGATGGGGGGGATCATGATTTCTGCTAGTCATAATCCTCCTGAAGATAACGGCATTAAATTTTTTGACAGCAGCGGTTTAAAATTATCTGGCACTTTAGCGGCACAGATAGAAGCGGGTTTAAGGGGCAATTTAGAACTAGCAGATAAACCAGAAAATTGGGGAAAAGCGACTTTTTGTCCCCAATTAATCCAAAAGTATTATCAAGCTGTGATTGATTCCGTCGGGACGGATATTAACCTATCGGGATTAAAAATAGTTTTAGATCTAGCTTGGGGGGCAGCCGTTAACCTAGCACCTTTAGTATTCCAAGCCTTGGGGGCGGAAGTTATCTGCTTACACGATCGAGCCGATGGCGATCGCATTAACGTTAATTGTGGTTCTACCCATTTAGAAAGCCTACAGGCGGCGGTGATTAATCAGCAAGCGGATTTAGGGTTTGCCTTCGATGGCGATGCCGATCGGGTCCTGGCCGTGGATAGTCAAGGTAGAGTAGTAGATGGCGATTATATCCTCTATTTTTGGGGTCGTTCCCTCTTAGAAGCCGGACAGCTACCCGATGGGTTATTAGTAGCCACGGTGATGGCTAATTTAGGTTTTGAACGCGCTTGGCAAAAACTGGGGGGTCAATTCTTGCGGACTGCCGTGGGCGATCAGCACGTTCAGGCGCAAATGTGGGCAACTGGAGCCATGCTAGGGGGTGAACAATCCGGTCATATCCTCTGCCATCATTACGGGGTTTCTGGGGATGGAATGCAAACCGCCCTACATTTAGCGGCTTTAGTGCAGAAATCGGCGGTTTCCTTGGCTAACTTAGTCGATCATAGCTTTGTCACCTATCCGCAGATTTTACGCAATGTGCGGGTGGAAGATAGAGAAGTGCGACGTAATTGGCAGCAATGTGAACCTTTGCGGCGAGAAATCCGCCAAGCTGAGACAGCTATGGCAGAAAAAGGCAGAATTTTGGTGCGAGCTTCCGGGACAGAACCCTTAATTCGGGTGATGGTGGAAGCAGAAACCCTAGAATTAGCCAATTTTTGGACAGAAAGGCTAGTGGAAGCGGTGCGAAGCTATCTTTTGTAGTCGATCGAGGGGGACAGGGATTATAATGCCCTTAGCCTAGCGTAGCAAGGGATAATTATGACCGGACTAAGTATCGATCGCCAGAAAAAAAAGCATAAACAGGGCCAAACAAAAGCTGATAGTCCCCCGCTTAACATCAAAGAGAAACTTGCCCTCAAAAAAGAAGAAAGGCAAAAGAAACAAAAGTTAACGGGGTTGATTATTTTTGCCATTTGTGTAGCAATTTTGCTCGGATTACCCCTCAGCTTATTATTTGATGCCAAGATAGGAGCGGCAGTAAGTTTAGCCTTAATTTTAGGAGTTTTCTCCTTTAGCTATCCTCGCACGGCTCTTTGGGCATTTATTATCTATGTCCCCTTCACTGGCACTATTATCTATTGGTTGGGAGGTAATCAAATCCTCCAGCTAAGTAAAGATATCTTTTATCTACCCGCTTTAATCGCCTTGGTTTTAGAATGTCGAAAAAAGCGATTACCGATTATTGTCCCGAAACAATTAGGTACAACCCTATTATTAATCTTTGTTTTCTGTGTAGTCTGTCTATTAGCCGTCAATTTACAGAGACAATTTCTGCCTACTTGCGATTCCGTGGCCGGGATGACTATGTTTAGGGATGGCCGTTTGCGCGGAGTTCCCTGTCGGGAAAGTGAGACTTTTCTGCAAGGACTATTGGGATTTAAAGTTTTGCTAGGTTATGTCCCCTTGATCTTCTGCACTTATTACTTAATTAAAGACAAACCCACCCTGTTATTTTTTGGTCGTCTTTTAGTAACTTTAGTGATTATTTGTTGTGTCCTGGGACTAATGCAATACTGGATGCTGAAAACCGGTCGTTGTGTAGGAACTAGAGGCTATGTGGCCGATGCACTATTCAAAGCCACCTTAGAGGCAAGGTGTTTGGTTGGCGGGGCATTGGCCTATAGTCCGGAAGTGAATATGATCCGTCTCCCAGGAACCTTTGTTTCCCCCTGGCACTGGGCCTGGTTTTTGGTCTCTAGTGCCGTAATTTGTTATGCCAGTGCCTTTAGTGAAATTTCCCAAAAATGGCGACTAGCAGCCCTAGTGGGTTTAACCCTAGTTTTTATCAATGCAGTGGTCTCCGGGCAAAGATTAGCTTTCTTTGCCGTACCGATGATTATTGGTCTGATGACGATTCTTACAGGACAAATCGCTAACTTAAAACGATTTTTGCCGATCATTTTTGCCGCCGCTTTACTTCTAGCTATCGGTTTTTCTTTCCTTAACCCCGATTTTGTCCAACAACGCTACGATAGTGCCATCAGCCGTTGGCGACAGGCTCCCCCCACCGCTTTTCTTCAAGATCAGTTAGATTTTGCTATCCGTAATCAGGGCGGTATTTTAGGTCGTGGACTTGGTGTGGCCACATCTTCTGCTAGGGTTTTCGGTGAAATTTCTTTTGTGGAAACCTATCACAGTAAAGTTTTATTCGAGTTGGGATACATTGGTTTTACCTTGTACATGATATTCATGACCCATCTAGTTTATCTGGCCTTCCGCACCTATCGTTCCCTCAAAGATCCGACTCTGCGAGGTTTTGCCGGTAGTTATTGGGTTTTGCTGCTCTTTGTTGCCTATCTTCCCTATTGGTATGCCCTCGATACGGATCCCATCGGCGTTTATTACTGGATATTTGCGGGCGTAATTTTTAAATTACCCGTGATTGAAAAACAGGAAAAAGAAGCCAAAATTCTGGCGGGGGAAACCGCCACAAAATCCTCCAAAAAGGGCTTAAATTTTAAACGCAAAGGTGTTTCTTTAGCTTGAAATATGCAATTGGGTGTTAGGGATTTGAGTTATCAGTTATAAGTTATCAGCTGTGAGTTTTCAGTTATCAGATTTGAGTTTTTAAGTGTGCAGTATTAAATAGAAGTTTTCTACTGTCTTTTTACTGATTACTGATTACGGCGTTGTCAAATTGAAAGATGATCCGAATCAGCTTGGAACTCAAATTACTTTGATAGCAAGGATTGCATTGCATCTTTCATATTCTGATCTGACAACGCCGATTACTGATCACTGATTACTGCTATGAATTTTCCCTCGATTTCTGTCATCATACCCACCTATCGACGCGAAGAGCCTCTTAAAGATACCCTCGATGACCTACTCAAACAAGATTATCCCGATTTTGAGGTATTAGTTATCGACCAGACCGCTACCCACAGCCCCGCCATACAATCCTATCTGGAAAATCTGGCTAATCAGCAAAAAATTAGCTGGTATCGGCTGGATTGGGCGAGTTTACCCGGTGCCAGAAATTATGGAGTCCGTCGCGCCCAGGGCGATATCGTTCTTTTTATCGATGATGATGTGCGGCTACCGGATAATTATCTCAAAGCACATGGTGAGAATTTTGTCAAGAACCCTGAGATAGGTGTAGTGGCCGGTCGGGTATTCGATCGCATGAAATTGGGTGACTCCCAAAAAATGGTGACAGATACCAGCAAACCCTACGAAATCGACTTTTTACCCCCCCAAGCGATGGATCCGGGCATTGCTTGGTATTACATCGATCTTGTCCACACCACTAAACCCCAGCAGGTAATCTCAGCCCGGGGCTGTAATATGTCTTTCCGGAAGGATATATTTACGAAATACGGCATTTGGTTCGATGAACGCTTTCGTGGCAGTGCCGTGCGCGAGGAATCGGATTTTTGCTTAAGGTTACGCCAGACTCCCTATCATGTCTGGTACGATCCCACCGCTTATCTGGTTCATTTAGGGGAAGAAACCGGTGGCTGTCATGATATTAGCACTCGTTCTCTGAGTTATCAGACGACTTTTTATCATAATCACTTTCTGATGGCCCTGAAAAATCTCACTCTCGCTCAACAATTGCGACTCTACGCTAAATTATTTGATTGTCACGTTCTTGGCAATCCTCCCTGTAATAAAGGTGGTTCCCCGATTAAAATCCTTTCTAGGGGAATTTTTTATAGTTTAGGTTTTCTGGATGCTCTGAAAACTCAAGTAAAGTCCCTCTGGAATGATGGTCAAATTTATACAAAACTAGATAATCTATGAGAATTTTAGTCGCTAGTCATACCTATATCGTTGATCTCAACTGTGAGAAACTGCGCGCCTTGACAAGATTAAATCCCAGTATTGAAGTTACTATTGTTGTTCCCCAACGTTGGCAACCGGGAGGAGTCCAAAATAAAATCATTGAAAGTCAACCGAAAATAGCCGACAATTTCCGAGTTATTCCTATCTCTAATTTTAGCCAGAATAACCAAGCTTTATTAACTTTTGGCACTGATATAATTTCTTTATTGCAAAAATTTAGACCCGATATTATTCAAGTGGAACAGGGTTCTAAATCTCTCGCTTATGGTCAATTGATTACTCTGAATCGTCTCTTAAATCTACGAGCTAAAAATGTATTTTTTACCTGGTGGAATCTTCCCTATACTCCTAAATTTCCCATCTCTTGGTTAGAAGCTTATAACCTGAAAAATACCGATGGTTTAATCGCCGGTAATCAGGACGGGGTAGATGTTTTAAAAGAACGGGGTTACAGGGGTAAATACACCGTTTTACCGCAATTAGGCGTGGATGAAGTTCTTTTTTCCCCCAGCAAGCACCCCGATTTAGCCCGATCTTTAGGTATTGAAAACGATGAATTCGTGATTGGTTTTATCGGTCGTTTTGTGGAAGAGAAAGGCATTCTAACGCTGATTAAAGCTGTAGCTAAATTAACAGGTAACTGGAAATTATTACTGTTAGGTCGGGGCATCCTGAAAGATAAAATAATCAGCGAAGCTACAGCCGCAGGAATAAGCGATCGCTTGATGATAGTGGAAAGTGTTCCCCACGATCAAGTAGTTAATTATATTAACCTGATGAACACTTTAGTTTTGCCGTCAGAAACCACCTATCAGGTCAAAACCTTAACGGCCGTCGGTTGGAAAGAACAATTCGGTCATGTCTTAATTGAAGCCATGGCCTGTCGGGTTCCTGTTATTGGTTCTGATTCCGGAGAAATTCCCTTTGTTATTGCTGATACGGGTTTAATTTTTCCCGAAAAAGATGGGGAGGCACTGGCTAAATCGATACAAACTCTCTTAGATAATCCCAGCTTCGCTCAAGAATTAGGCCAGAGGGGTTATCAGAGAGTAATGACCAATTATACTAATAAAGCCCTCGCTCAAAAACAATTGGATTTCTATCAACAATTACTCCCTCGGTGATGGAAGTGCGGTGTGGGGTGTGGGGAGATGGGGAGCAGGAAGAAAAAAGCTGATAACTGATCACTGATAACTGATAACTGATAACTGATAACTGATAACTGGTTATGAACCATTCTTGGCATCCCCTAGTCTAAACAGACAAGTAGCTAGGGGTGAGGGGAATGATCGAGGTGATAACCGATAAGCAAACAAGTGTGAGCGATCGAGAGTTAATCTTAAAGTGTCAAAGGGGTGATCGGGGTGCTTTTCGTCACCTTTACCGTCTTTATCAACCAAAAATCCGCTCTACTCTCTATCAACTCTGTGGAAGGGAATTCCTAGAGGATTTTGTCCAAGAGGTATTTTTAAGACTGTGGCGCGGGTTGCCGAAATTGCGTTCACCTGAATACTTTTCCACTTGGGTTTATCGGATCACCTGGAATGTAGCGATCGATGGTCGGCGACAATTAGCCAAAAGACAAATGAGGATGGCCAAAAGCACTGATGAGGAAAACTCCCTTGATAGCGAATCCCGTCCCCAAGATAGTCCCGATTTGATGCAATTGCATTATGAGGAGGTGGTCCGACAAGGGTTAGAAATTCTCAGTTTAGAACATCGCGCTGTCCTTGTCCTTCACGATCTAGAGGACTTACCCCAAAAGGAAATCGCCCAAATCTTAGAAATTCCCCTCGGTACGGTGAAATCACGTCTTCATTATGCGCGTAAAACCATGGGTCAATTTTTGCAAAAACAAGGAGTTCTCTAATGTCCCCAGAAGATGACAAAGTCGTTAATTTTCTGCGTCGCTATCGTCCATCGCTGCCACCTCGACCGATAGATCAAGAAGAACAGTTAATGCAAATGATTAGGGGAGAAAGGCCGGTAACTTCCCCAAAATTGCTGCCTTTATTGGGGTGGATAACTGGTATTACTGCCTTATCGGTGCTGATTGTTGCTTCCTATCGTTGGTCCGATCCTCATCCACAACTGGGCCAAATTTCCGACGAGGAGTTAGAAGCTTTTTTAGTGGAGAGTTGGAACCATAGCATCGCTCCACCGATGGCTGCTCCTAGCGTTTATAGTTCGCCTTGGATGAGCTTAAACGAGCCTCAACTCACCTATTCTACCTATAATCCTTAATTTCTTTGTCGAGGTCAATTATGTCCCTTTCTACTCTCTCGATTCTCGGCACAACCATGGTTTTAACTCTGGCCGCTAACTTGGCCCCAAGTGCCACTGTGCTATCCTATCCCCAAGATGGTCTATTTATTGCTCAAACTAGCTCTCCCCAGCGTCCTGAAAATCGTCCCCGTGGGATGAATAATTCTAGAGAAGGACTAATTGAACAATTAAACCTTACCGATGAGCAAAAGTCAAAAGTTGCCGCTATTCGTCAGAAATATCAGGAAAAAACCAAACAGTTGCGAGAAACCCTGAGAAGCAACGAACAAGAATTAAATAGTTTATTATCGAATAATGCCTCCGATCGAGATATCCGTTCTAAACATCAGCAAATCTCTCGGAATCGCCAAGAAATCAGTAACCTGCAATTTGAGAGTTTTTTGGAAATTCGTCAAGTGTTAACTCCCGCTCAAAGAACGGAATTTTCCCAGTTAATGCAAGAACGTCGCGCTAATTCCCGCAATCGTGGACGACAATAATTCCCATCAGTGCGGATTAAGATCGAGTTTGATGGCGATACATTAGAAAAACGCAAAGGATGGGCAAGTAACCCATCCTCAACTTATCATTTACTAATAAATTATCGTTTCCAAGTGACTTTTGGTAGGATATGATTCATATCTACCCGATTTTTATACTTGGTGGCGAAGTTCAAGAGGGAATCGAGGAGAGAATCGGAGAGATAGTGAGGTTGTAGGCCTAGATCGAGTAATTTTGTGTTTTTAGCGTTAAAATAATGTTCCTCTAACTCGATGCGCGGGTTGTCAAGATGGTTAATCTCCACATTTAACCCCAATGCGGAACCAGCTTTTTTAACCATCAGTGCCAAGTCACCGACGCTGAATAGTTCTGTAAATTGGTTAAAAACGCGGAATTCCCCCGATTGAGCGGGATTGGCGATCGCTAATTCCAAACAACGCACGGTATCGCGGATATCTAAAAATCCTCGCGTTTGTCCACCTTTACCGTACACTGTCAGGGGATGACCGATCGCCGCTTGAATACAAAAACGGTTTAAAGCAGTACCAAAAACCCCATCGTAATCAAGACGGTTAATTAACATCTCATCCATTCCCGTTTCTTCGGTGAGGACTCCATAAACCACCCCTTGATTGAGATCTGTGGCTTTTAAACCCCACATCCGACAGGCAAAATGGATATTATGGCTATCGTGGACTTTGCTGAGATGGTACATACTACCGGGCTGTTTGGGATAGGGTAAAGTATCCTTACGACCGTTATGTTCGATCGTGATGTAGCCTTCTTCAATATCTATATTCGGTGTGCCATACTCACCCATCGTTCCCAGTTTCACTAGGTGCGCTTCGGGAAATTCCTCTTTCATCGCGTAGAGGATGTTTAAATTGCCAACAACGTTATTAACTTGGGTTAAAACCGCGTGTTCGCGATCGATCATGGAGAAGGGTGCAGATCTCTGTTCTCCGAAGTGAACAATGGTGTCTGGTTGAAACTGTCGCAGGGATTGAATCAGAAAGTCGTAGTTATTAATATCCCCGACAAAAAGATCGATCGATTTTCCCGTCAGATCTTGCCAGCGTTGAATCCGATGAGATATGGGTGCGATCGGTGTTAAGGTATCGCAGCCTAATTGTAAGTCCCAATAGCGACGAACTAAACTATCAAGTATGCCTACTTCGTAACCTCTATTTGATAGATGGAGTGCCGTTGCCCAACCACAATAGCCGTCTCCGCCAATAACCAAAACTCTCATACAATATCTGTAAAGTTTATATACTCGTCTTTGGTAACTCTAGCAGTTTTGTGTCACGCTTTACCAGTTTAATCCCCGTGAATATAGCGGGGGTGTAGGGTGTGGGGTGTGGGGTGTGGGGGGATGGGGTGTGGGGTGTGGGGTGATGGGGTGATGGGGAAATGGGGTGATGGGGAAATGGGGAGAATCAATAAAGGTAGTCTATTGACAACTGCTCACTGATTACCACTGTCCACTGAAAACTCAAATCTGCTCACTGATAACTGATGACTGATAACTGATAACTGATGATAGTGTTCTAGAAAACTTGACAAGGGAACGGATTATGGGGAAACTCAGCTTGTAATCATTGGGCTTTGCTGACGAGAAAACAAAAGCCAAAAATCTAGATAAAAGGCAGTTTTTTTTCGGTAAATCAAGGCCTATCTGCTTTTTTCCTTTTTCCTTTCTACTTTTTACTTTATTACTTGATCTTATGCGTTGGCAAGCTCGGCAAAAATCTTCCTTTTCTTTCCTTCCCCTATACGGATTTTTGGCATTTATCGTCACTTGTCTGATTATTTGGACAATTTCTCTCTATCCTCGTTCTAATGCTCTGGTGGGGGGTGATTCTCTCCCCGCACCTTTTAGGGAGTTTCAACCGGAATGCGCGGATTATGTCCTAGAAAATAGTTCTTTTAAGGATATATCGAGAATTTTTGATTGTAAAACCTATAAAAACCTCTCCGATCGCGTGATTGTTTCCCTATCTCTCCAAAAAAACGATATTAGTCTCGATAATTGGCAAAATAACTCGGCAACGGCGATCGAATTAGCCCCCTGGCCGGAAATTCATCCCCGCGCTCAAGGGGCAAAAGTACCAGTTTTAATGTATCACGACATTTTACCAAAAAAAGAGGTATTTTTTGACGTTACTCCCGCCGAATTAGAGGCACATTTTCAGTTTTTGCAGGAAATCGGGGCAACTCCTATCAGTATCGATTGGTTAATTTCCCATCTGCGGACAGGGATCCCCCTTCCCGCTAAACCGGTTTTATTAACTTTTGATGATGGTTATGGGGGACATTACCAGTATGTCTATCCCTTATTGAGAAAATATAACTATCCTGCTGTTTTCTCGATTTATATCAATAAAATGGCTCAAAAAACTGGCAGAACCAGTGTCACTTGGCAACAACTCCAGGAAATGGCCGCCGATCCTCTAGTACAGATTGTCTCCCATAGTGTTAGTCATCCCCGGGATTTAAGGTTATTGTCCGATGCAGATTTAGAGCAAGAAGTCAAGCAATCGAAACAAATCTTAGAAAAAGAATTGGGTATTCCGATTAATTATTTTACATATCCGGAAGGGAAGGCGGACGATCGAGTGAAGGAATTCGTCAAAAAAGCGGGTTATCGGGCGGCTTTATCGATGAATGACCTCGATGAGCATTTTGCTGGACAATCTCCCAATTTACTCACGATTGGACGTTTTGGGCAATCGCGCACTAGGGAAGTTGTCCCGCAAGCTTGGGGAGGTGATCCCTTACCCCGTAGGGATGGCGGTTTTAACTTTGCCACCACCATCCAAAAACGGGAAGTGGAATTTTCAACTAATACACTTGTTCTGATTAGTGGCGGGATTCCCAAAACTATCCACGCTGATAGTCGCTATCAAGTGGAGGAAATTATCGCCGGTACAGAAGCGATCGCGGCTGTAGATGGCGGTTTTTTCTCTCTCAAGGAATTGGACTCAAATCAGATGATCGGGCCAGTTTTAAGCCAAAATGGCGGCTTTATACCGGGATATGAGGGAGAAATCGACAAGTTAGAGGGTCGTCCTTTAGTAATCATTACCGAGCGATGGGTGCGTTATCTTCCTTTTGATCCTGCCCGTCATAATACCCTAGAAGGAATCGCAGCCGAGGCCGGAGATGATCTCAAGGTGACGGATGCTTTTGTCGCGGCCGCTTGGTTAGTCAAAGATGGACAACCACAATCGCGAGAGTCCTTTGGTACACTTTACGGTTTTGATGCCCTGCGTCACCGGGCTTTTTGGGGGATTAATCAGGCAGGACAGCCAGTAATCGGGGTTTCCCGAGACCCGATCGATTCCATGGCTTTGGGAGAATTATTAGTACAGGCAGGTTTTCGGGAGGCGGTGATGTTGGATTCAGGAGCAAGCACCTCCCTCGCTTATCGGGGCCAGTCGCAAGTGCATTATACTCCCCGTCCCGTTCCCCACGTTGTCGCTTTATTTCCCCCCACAGAACCCGATATTGTTCCCGTTAGTCATGTGGGGATTCCCTGCGTAATTTTTGCCGATTCCTGTGCTGCGGGGAGTTAGGGGACAAAAAGTTGCTAACCAGAAAACGGCTGAAGCGGCGGTTTGGGTGATTCTAATCATACCCATCTCCTTTTTGATTACTTAAAATTACCCATAAGGAAATTTTCGAAACCTCATGACAGCATTAGATAAATACACAAAAGGCTTGCTTGCGATCGTTCTGACAGTGATTGTCGGAAATGCTATCTACGAATTTATTATCGATGAAATTATTTGTGCCGGTAGTCGAGAGCTTCAGGAAGGTCACTGTGAATTATAGTCATTTCAGATAAGTCTGATACACTCTAGACCAGTTAAACCCTTATGAACTCTGGCATTGATATTCTCAATCTTAATTGAAATGACTATATAGGGGTTGCTGAATAAATCTAAAAACCTCGTTGGGTAAGATTTTTAGACTTTTGGGAAATAAAAAAGTGCCAGCCATTGGAGGGATCGGGGGGAAAATTCCTGGACTTTTTCCCTGAAAATTAGGTAATTTACCAGATGAAAATGCGTAAAACCCTACACCCCACACCCTACCCCCACGAGAAACTTTTTCAGCAGACCCTATATACAGGAGTTCAGTTATTTTAAACGAAATTAACGGATTGCCCCCAACAGAAAACCCAGAAGCGCGCCACAGTTGCTGGTGCGCTTCCCGTACTTAAATAAATGCTATACACTAGCAAACTCATAGATGGTCAAGGATTCCCAGAAAAGAAAGAGCGCCACGATGCCGTAGCGATCGCCCCTCCTAAAAGAATTATTAACGTCCAGACCTGATTTTTCTGGGTTCCCTCAACCTTTTCGAGCCTTCTATCCATCCCATCGACTTTCTCAGTCAGTTTAGCTTGTCCCACCTCTAACTTAGTTAGCCGTTCGTCAATTTTGTCGATTTTGTGGCTAACTTCCTTAATACTGTCTTTGATTTCCTTGAGAACAGCTTCTAGGGAATAGGTAACGGTTTCGTTAGACATTTTGGTAAAATCCTTTTGACACTTCCCGCTCTAAAAAGACGGGGATTCTTGGTTCACAGAGATTACTTGCTTAGACAGAATTGCTTCTGAAGTTGACAACCCATAAATTAAAAGTCGCCCGACCCTACACTAAAGGGCGGGGCTTTAACCCAAAATTTTCGGTAAAGCTCCATCTAAATAGGCTTCTCGCTGGGCTTCTTGGCTAATATCTTCGATTTCCTCCTCCGTTTTACCCATAGATCGCAAAACATCCTCTACTAAAATTGGAATAGCCGAACCATGGGGATCCTTCCATTCTGGTAAATCGTGAGTCCATTCGGCTACATGAAAGGGATCGAGATGGCCAAAAGTGTTGTAAACCTGTTTAAGAATCATTTCTTCTTCTTCACAGAGTTCTTCATTGCCGGGATATTGCAGCAGGTCAACATAATTAGAATCCCGGGGAGAAATATATTTCGACCACAGGGGTAAAGCAGAGTCCACGGGCTGTCCTTTAATCAAATCATAAACACCACTGAGAACCGGTCCATAATCCATTGATATATATCTATCCCCAGTAATTGGTTGATCCATGGTTTTTAAAGCAAGACGGTCAGCTATATAGAGCATTTTCAGCAACCCTAAATACTTCATCGGTTTGCCGTGCAGCTTTAAGAGTATAGCAGCGGCTTCAACTGCTTTCTCTGGATGAAACCGAAATTTGATCGTCATAACTACTATAAATTCACTGCTTTTTTATGACACTTTTATTATAGTTATTATTCTACATCGGCCATATTTAAGATTTTGTCCCAGTGGTTGAGGTTTCTAGCCTGATTTCTGAAAGATGCTGCTATAGGTATGATCGAGTTAAACCTTAGCCCAAGATTCTACCATGGAGATCGAACGTCTTAACGCCCTTTCCGATAATTATATTTTCCTCCTCTACGATCGAGCGCAAAAAATCGCGGCCGTGGTAGATCCGGCCGAACCTGAACCGGTTTTCAGGCGATTAGAGGCTTTACAGGTGGATTTAGTCGCTATTTTCAATACCCATCACCACGGCGACCATGTGGGGGCTAATCAGGCTTTAATTAATCGTTATCCCCATCTTTGTGTTTATGGGGGAAAGGAGGATCGCGGTCGCATTCCGGGCCAGCAGCTGTTTTTAGAGGAGGGGGACCGGGTGGAATTTGCCGGTCGCTGGGCCGAGGTTTTCTTTGTCCCCGGCCACACTCGCGCTCATATTGCCTATTATTTTCCCCCGGTTAACCCCGGAGATTACGGTGAGTTATTCTGTGGTGATACCCTGTTTTCGGGGGGTTGTGGTCGTTTATTTGAGGGAACACCGGGCCAAATGGTGGCTTCTTTAACCAAATTGCGATCGCTGCCTGACCAGACTAGGGTTTGGTGCGCTCACGAATATACGTTAAATAATTTAAAGTTTGCCTTGACAGTTGACCCTAATAATGCTGCTCTGCAACAGCGTTATCGGGAAGTGGAGAAAAATCGCGCTGAAGATATTCCCACGATTCCGGCAATTTTGGGGACGGAAAAGCTGACTAATCCTTTTTTGCGTTGGGATAGTCCCGCTTTGGCCATGACCATGGATAGCAATGAACCAGTACAAGTGTTTGCACGGCTGCGGGGGAAAAAAGATAATTTTTAAGCAGTGGCTGAGTAGGTAGGTGTTAAAAACTCTCAAATCCCCCCTTATTAAGGGGGGTAGGGGGGATATCCCCTGATTAAGGGGGGTAGGGTGTGGGGTGTAGGGTGTGGGGTGTAGGGTGTGGGGTTGATTCATGAATCAACCCTACTAGGGGGTAGGGGGGATCAAAGGCAAAATCTATCCCTACAAGCTCAACGGTTGCGGCTCTAACTTCAAATCGGCAAGACTGACATCACCGTGACCATTTACCGCCACCTCTAGGGGCAAATTGCCGTGATAAGCTTGGATTAACAGGGTTTTTAAGTCCTCAATCAGGGGATAACGGGGATTGGCTCCGGTACACTGATCATCGAAAGCTTGTTCGGCTAAATGGTCTAATTTGGCCATAAATTCGGCTTCAGTTTCGGGAATTACCTCTTTAATACTGGCCGGAATACCGATTTCCCGTTTTAAACATTCGATCGCTAATACCAATCTTTCCACACTTTCGGTCTCGCTTTCTCCTCCCAATCCCAAGGAATGAGCGATCCTGGCATAGCGCCACTTCACGTTAGGATATTTGTACTGAGAGAAAGTCGCCTGTTTAAAGGGGGCATCGGTGGCATTATAGAGGATGACGTGGGAAATCATCAAGGCATTGGCTAGACCGTGGGGAATGTGGAAAATTGCCCCTAATTGGTGGGCCATGGAGTGACAGATGCCTAAAAAGCCATTAGCGAAGGCCATTCCTGCCATTGTCGCCGCATAATGGACTTTTTCCCGCGCTTTCGGGTCTTTAGCTCCGTTATGATAGGAACTGGGCAAGTATTTAAACAGCAGTCGGATGGCATCTTGAGCAAGAGCATTAGTATATTCTGAGGCTAAAACCGAGACGTAGGCCTCAAGAGCGTGAGTTAAAGCGTCAATTCCGCCGTAGGCTGTTAATTTTTTCGGCATATTCAGCACTAATTCCGGATCGACAATGGCCATGCTGGGAGTTAGAGCATAATCGGCCAAAGGATACTTAATATTATTACGGCGATCGGTCACGACGGCGAAGGGAGTCACTTCTGATCCTGTTCCCGAAGTGGTGGGAATACACACCATCAGAGCTTTTTCGCCTAAAGGGGGCAATTCATAGACTCGTTTGCGGATATCCATAAAACGCATGGCCAAGCTCTCGAATTCTATCTCTGGATGCTCGTAGAGTAGCCACATGATTTTAGCCGCATCCATGGGGGAACCGCCACCGATAGCGATAATCACATCGGGATTGAAGGTATTAATTACATTTAACCCCCGTTCGACGGTTTCTAGGGAAGGATCGGGTTCCACATCATAAAAGATATTAATCGTGATGCCGATTTCTTCTAAAACCTCCTCTAAAGCTGCGGTAACTCCTAGGTCAAAAAGAGGTTTATCGGTGACAATAAAGGCCCGTTTTTTGCCGGCTAATTCCCGAATAGCGACGGGTAATGCTCCGTATTTAAAATATACTTTTGGTGGTACTCGGAACCAAAGCATATTTTCCCGGCGCTCGGCTACGGTTTTAATATTTAATAGGTGGGTAGGTTCGACGTTTTCACTGATGGAATTACCGCCCCAAGTGCCACAACCGAGGGTTAAACTAGGATCGAGACGGAAGTTATAGATATCACCAATTGCACCCTGGGAGGAAGGGGTATTAATTAATACCCGGGCCGTTTGTACGTTGTCTTGAAAGTGCTTAATATGTTCCCGATTGGAGGGTGCGGTATAAAGCACGGCCGTATGACCTCGACCGGCAAATAAGACCAGTTTTTCGGCTTTTTTGACCCCATCTTCAAAGTCTTTGGCTCGGTACATAGCTAAAATTGGCGAGAGTTTTTCGTAGGAAAATGGTTCCTCTAAGCCAATATTTTCTACTTCTCCGATTAGTAAGCGGGTATCTTCGGGAACGGAAATTCCGGCCATGGTGGCTAATTTTTCTACCGGTTGTCCGACAATATCGGGGTTGATATGACCATCTTTTAGGAGAATCCCGACGACTTTTTCCCTTTCTTCGGGGGAAAGAAGATAGGCCCCGCGATCAATAAATTCCTGTCGAACTTCTTTATAGATGCTATCGACAACGATTACCGATTGTTCGGAGGCGCAAATCATGCCGTTATCAAAGGTTTTACTGAGAATAATCGAGGAAACGGCCATTTTTATGTGAGCAGTTTCGTCCACTAAAGCGGGGGTATTGCCGGCACCGACTCCTAGGGAAGGTCTTCCGGAAGAATAGGCCGCTTTTACCATACCAGGACCGCCGGTAGCAAGGATTAAATTAATGCTGGGATGTTGCATTAATGCTTGGGAAAGTTCCACCGATGGCTGATCGATCCAACCAATAATACCGGCCGGTGCGCCCGCTTTGACGGCCGCTTCTAAGACTATTTTGGCCGCTGCGATCGTGCAGTCTTTGGCTCGCGGATGGGGGGAAAAAATGATGCCGTTGCGGGTTTTCAGGGCAATTAGGGCTTTAAAAATGGCTGTGGAGGTGGGATTTGTGGTGGGTACGATCCCCGCTAAAATGCCCACGGGTTCGGCGATTTTTTGCAATCCAAAGGATTTATCTTCTTCGATAATGCCGCAGGTTTTGCTGTGTTTATATTTGTTGTAGATGATTTCTGAGGCAAAATGGTTTTTAATCACTTTATCTTCTATTACTCCCATCCCTGTCTCTTGTACTGCCATTTTAGCTAGGGGAATACGCGCGTTGTTGGCTGCTAATGCCGCTTTTTTGAAGATAAGATCTACTTGTTCTTGGTTATAGTTGGCAAATTGTTGTTGAGCTTTTTTTACCTGTTGTATCAGTTCTTCTAGCTCTTGTCTATTGGTAACTATCATAACAATTTTGTTGAAAAAATTAGGCATTTTATTCTATTATAGCTTTTTTCGCCAAGGTACTCGCTCAATCTTGGGATTTTCTTTATAGTTTCCTAAGCATTGGTATTATAGAATACTAATAATTCTAGGTAATAGGTATGGGGAAGTGGGGAGATGGGTTTTAAAGTTCGATTGGGAGTTCATCATACTATTAAAAACAGAATTTATCATGAGAACGAATGTATCAAATTTAAGTCCCCCTTTTTAAGGGGGATTTAGGGGGAGCAAATTTTTTTTAGTCCTTTGGGATGCTTTTGGGTGCGTTACTACATTTATATTTATTTTATTTCCCCCTCTATTATCCTGATTTCTTCCTCGCTTAATCCATACAATTCATACACTATTTTGTCAATCTCTTTTTCTAACTCGCTGGTGTCGGCAGAATTATCTTCTGATTTCTTGGCTAAAATTTGGTTAACAAGAGTTTCAATTGTTTCTTGTGTTTTACTGTCTGCAAGTTTTATAGGTAGCTTTTCTACCGATGAAATTCTTACTTGTGGAAAAATATCACCACCTTGAGAATTTGTTTTTTGATAATAGAACTTGAACAAGGTGGAATTGAAAAGTCCTAAAACATATTTTGTTTTAAATCTTTTGTCTGTGATATGGCAACTATGTATCGTTTGTTCATAGTAAATCCCTTTTTCTGCGTATGTGGCGATGAGTTCTTTCCCAACTTTGCGGTAAATAATTTTATCTCTCTCAAATATTTTTTTATCTCTCATCCAAAGACCAGATCTTTTACCCGCTTGTCTTTTAACTTCTTGTTTCATCATCTCTTCGGGTTTATAATTAACCCAAACATCAGTTGTGCCTAAATAAAATCTTGAAAGGTTTTTACCGAAATAAAGTTTGTGACTGTCTTTGTCTATTTTTTTATCAATAAACAAAATGTCTTTGATTGTACCTGCAACAATTCCGTCTTTCACTTCTGCAATTTCTTTTAATTTCAGTGTATCTGCCTCAATTTTAGCAATGAGGTTATCAAGTTTGGTATTTATTTCTAAACGAAAAATTATCTCCTTATCGTTCAAGATACTTGATACTTCAGTTTCTGAAAGCTGTTGCAATTCTTGCCTTGTGATTTTAAATGCTTTGTATTGTGCTTTTGTGGTGGGATAATTTTCTACAATTACACTATTTACTTGTGCATCTTCAAATACTTTTTCGTCAATTTTTACAACCGTAACTCCGTGATTATCGCAAACAATTTTACGAGCAGTAACAAATTGTTTGTTGTTTAAAAACTTTCCTGGAATAATGTAAGTGAAAACACCTGTCGGCTGTTTTATTTGCATTGCTTTCTCAATGAATAGAGAATACAAGTCAAATCTTCCAGTAGCCGTTTGATAAATGGTTTCGTAAAATCTTCTATGGTCCCAAGTTATATCTTCAATACTTATATAAGGAGGATTACCTATAATGACATCAAAACCGATAAAATTCCCCTTATCGTCTAGAACTTCGGGGAACTCGAAGCGCCATTCAAAAGCATTATGATAAATCTTACCGCTTTCAATCTCCTCTAGTTGCGGACGTAACTTATCAATCTCATTCCTTAACTGAATAATCTTCCTTTCACGCGCTTTCTTTTCCTTGGGTGACTCCTCAAATAACAAAATTTGATTCTCTAGACTATATAAATCCGTTTCCAAACCCCGCAAGCGCTTTTTCAGAGGATTATCTCCCTGTAAAGTCTGACGAAAACTACTCTTAATCTCACTTATCAATCTCTCCATCTCGCGCTTTTGCGATTTATCCTCCGCATTGCGATAGACTCTCACCGCATCCTTATAACTCTCGATACTTAAACGATTTTTGCGGGAAAAGACTTGTAAATCATTGGATAACCCAAAGCGACTAATCAGAGAATTGCCAACCTTGATATTAATATCGATATTCGGTAACGTCTCTAACTCGTTATCTGCTTTGTAGTAAGCATTCTTGAGTAACTCAATCCATAAACGCAACCGACAGATTTTCACCGAGTTGGGATTGATATCGACTCCAAAGAGACACCCCTCAATCAGACGCTGTTTTTCCTGAAATAAAGTCTCCTGTACTCGCTGACTTTCTCGGTTGCGGGGATTATATTCAAACAGATTACCGTCATCATCGGTGACGATTAACTCATCGTTCACCACCTCAACCCGATAATCCCTGAGAGTTTTACCCTCTTTATCCACTAAAATCTGTAACTCACTCTTAATCGCGATTATCTCGTTCAAAGCAGAAACAAGAAAATGTCCCGAACCCACCGCAGGATCACAAATTTTGAGACTATTGATAATAGCATTGGCTGCCGTTTTATCTTTGATGCGGTTATACACATCCTCGATAGTCTGACAATCCCATCCCTGACTCTGGTTAAATTTCTCTATTACTGCGCGTCGAATCGTTTCCCGACACATATACATAGTGATGAAACCGGGGGTGAAAAAGGAACCATCCTTATATCCGTTGATTTTCTCGAAGATTAATCCCAACACTGACGCATTGATAAGAGTCTTATTGTCCTCCTGTATCGCTTCCCCACCTTCGCTGCTAAAATCGTAGGCATTGAGAAACTCGAATAGGTATGCTAAAGCGTTGATTTCTCCTGTTCGCTTTTTCCCCTGACTATCCTTTAAGACTGTTCCTGCAAAAATCTCTATATTCTCCGAACGCAGGTTACTGATGACTATGGTTGATTGTTCTAAGTCTGTGGGTTCAAATAGGGAACTGTTGAGATAGGGAACCTGAGTATGGGTATTCTGGATGTCTTTGCTTCTTTCTGTCTGTTTTTTGGCCAAAACGCTGAAAAATAAGCGATTTAAGTCGTCATAGTTGGCAATTTTGCCTAAATTGAGAAACCCTAACGACTTATCCCCCCGATGATACCGAATTATCTGCGCTTCCAATAGTTTGAGGAAGAGGATTCTATTTATCCAGGTTATCCCCAACTCTAAACCGATATTCAATAGTCTCTCCTCCTCCGTCTCCCCAAATTCTTCGGGATTGGGTAAACGAGAGATTTTATCTAAACTCTCCACTTGACTGATAGCGTTCTCTAGCAGCGAACCGGGTTGTCGCGCTGCCGGTTGCGGATGTCGGATGAGTTTTGTTCCTCCCTCTTTTCTCTCTGTCAATCCGATGATATGCAGCAGTTCACTATAAAAGTTTTTGTCGAGACTGTTGCTATCGTTCGCAAAGGGGAGTTTTAAGAGGTGTTCGGGAGAAAAGATTTTATAGAGACTGATGAGGTTATGTTCATCCTCCCGGATGGTTTGGGAGTATTCCCGCAAGTCAAAATGGGTGTATGTCAGGGAATCGAGTATGGAGTTAAGGAAGGGTTCTCCTATCTGTTTATAGAAGAAGTCGGTGGTTTTTCCCGTTAGTCTCCCCGTCTCAAAGTCATTAAACTGTCTGACAAGTTCCTGATTTTGTGCGAATAGTCTCTCGAAGATATTCCCATCGAAGATAAACCACTCATATATATTGGTAGCAATCAGGTGTTTTATCTCTAGGTTTTTCTCGGTTATCCTTTCCCGTAGGAAGTAGAGGAGTAATTCCTGTAATGCTTTACAGTTGAGTTTGTCTCTCCGCAGCATCTCGCTTTTATTGCTGGGTTTCTTGACTTCCAGTATTACCCCCACGGAATCCCGCGACTCTTTCCCATTATGGATGACTAAATCATTCCTTCCCTTGGTGTTGATGAAATGTTGAGGACTATAGTAGCTGTGTTTGAGAAAGTCTGCAAGCAGGTTTTTGTGGAATTCCTCTGATTCTGTCTCGTTTATACTCCCCAAAAGTTGTTCTAGGTGGGTTTGAAACTTCTCTACCTGACTACGATTCGGTTTGACTCTCAGAAATGCTTTGTTTAATGCTTGTCGGGGAGAGAAATTTTCCGTCTTCATACCTTTATCCCTATTCCTACTCAACCCGATTTTTCAGGCTATTTTTTTCTCTCTTATCTTTGCTCAAAAACTATATATATATTTGCGCACGGATTCCCATTATCTAAAAAGTCTAAAGCAAGTCTCGTCATTTGTCAAGGGTTTTTAGAAAAAAATCGAGCCGATTTTATATCCATCAGCAGTCAGCTTTGGATTCTGTCTCGTTTATACTCCCTAAGAGTTGTAGTTAGTCCCGATGAAAAAATTTTCACCCCCACAGATGAAAGAGGTTTCCTTCCCTACACCCCACACCCTACACCCCACACCCTTTTTCCAGTCAGGTGGGTTTGAAACTTCTCCACCTGACTACGATTCGGTTTGACTCTCAGGAATGCTTTGTTTAATGCTTGTCGGGGAGAGAAATTTTCTGTCTTCATACCTTATCCTCTTCCTACTCAACCCAGTTTTTCAGGCTATTTTTTTCTCTCTTATCTTTGCTCAAAAACCCTATATATATTTGCGCACGGATTCCCATTATCTAAAAAGTCTAAAGCAAGTCTCGTCATTTGTCAAGGGTTTTTCTGAAAATTTCCCCACTTCCCCAGTTCCTGGAAGATTTTGAACATTTGCCCCCCGAACAGTTGCTGAGTGCTATTATGAAAAAGGATGCAAGAATCAGGTGGTTGATGGCTGAGATTAAGGGGGTTTTAAATCAGGATAAAGAAAATGTTGTTAGGCATCAGGGTCAGATTAAGGTTTCTACTATATTCAAGCTTTATCTAATCTTCAAACTATTTGGTAATTATGATACAAATTACGTTAACCCCTGAACAGGAACAGTTTTTAGAAAGACAACTGAAAACTGGTAAATATAATACCCCTCAAGAGGTTATCTCTAAAGCGTTTCAGCTATTAGAAGAACAGGAGGATGAAATTATATTACCCGATTATGTTAAAGGGACAGAATCCGCAAAAGCTTTATTAAAAGAAAAGATTAGGAAGTATCGAAAAGAACGGGAACAAAATAAGGACAAACCGATTGATCCTGAAAGAGTAAGGTTAAGTCAGGAATTAAGGAATTTATTTAATAAAACTCAAGCAATTCCGGGTATTCAAGATATTACAGAAGAAGAAATAGCTGCCGAAATTGACGCTTATCGGAGAGGAGAATGAAGGTTATTGTTGATACTAACATTCTTGTTTCTGCGGTTTTAAAAGGAAGAAAACCGAGAGAGATTGTTCAATTTATTAGTGACCATTCTGATATTGATTGGATAGTTTCTCAGGAAATTTTAGCCGAATATCGAGAAGTTTTAAATAGACGGAAATTAAAGTTAACTGATGAAGTAAGACAGGAATGGCTTGATAAAATTGAAACGATTCCTAAAGTAATAGAAGTTAATGTTAGTGTAGATTTTGCCAGAGATGCCAAAGATGCTAAGTTTATCGCTTTAGCAAGGGTTAGTGAGGCGGATTTTTTGATTACTGGTGATCGGGATTTTGAGGAGATGATAGAATTAGAACAAACGGTTATTATTTCGGTTTCTTTGTTTTATGATTTGTTTATAGGTGAGGGTGAATATGAGTGAAAGTGGGGATTTAGAATAAGAAATCGTCATCAACGAGATGAAACAACTCAGAAAAAAAGCCATCCAAGAATTAGACGCACTGTTTCCCAGTATCCTAGATAAAACCTTCAAAGGAGAACTATAAATCCTCGATAATTGCCATAATCCCCTGATTAGAGGTATTTGGATAATATTCATCCCCACATAACATTAAAATTAAATCTGCCCTTTCCTCAATCTGTCGCGAATCTCGAATAATGCTTTGTTTAATGCTTGTCGGGGAGAGAAATTTTCTGTCTTCATACCTTTATCCCTATTCCTACCCAACCCGATTTTTCAGGCTATTTTTTTCTCTCTTATCTTTGCCCAAAAACTATATATATATTTGCGCACGGATTCCCATTATATAAAAAGTATAAAGCAAGTCTCGCCATTTGTCAAGGGTTTTAAGTAATAATCTTCCGGTTGCCTTTTAGCCAAGCTCAGAACTAGGATAGGAGAGAATAAGGTATTATTGCAGCCAGAGAGGCTTAGACTGTGACCAATGTAGCGATCGATATGCGATTAACCGAGACTTCTCTGTGGCAATGGCAAACATGGCAAGGATTGCCCTATCTTACCTGTAATCTCCTAGAGGATTGGTCTCACGGCTTTTTTACCCGTCATTATTACCCCCAAACCCCGGAAGCTTTTACGGACGCTTTAGGGGCAAATGTACCAGTTTACCGGGTCAAACAGGTACATGGTGATCGCCTATTAAATCCCCAAGGGATTACTAACCCAGAAATAGCCGAAGCGGATGGAATTATCACCGATGCTTCCGGTCAAGGGATTTGGGTGGCTAGTGCTGATTGTACGCCTGTACTAATAGGCGATCGCTCTAGCGGTGTTGGGGTGGCGATTCATTCTGGATGGAGAGGGACAGCTAAGGGAATAGTTGTCAAAGCAGTTAAGCAGTTATTAAACTCTGGTAGTTGTTTAGATAACTTAGTGTTGGCCCTGGGGCCGGCAATTGCCGGGGAAGTGTATCAAGTCGATGGAGAAGTTGCCGCAGAAGTGGGTTTAAGTTTATTTCCTCAAGAAACCAATCCCGACCAAATTCTGGCGAATTTATTTAACCTCTCCCCTTCCCCCTTATTTGCTGACGAGGAAAAAGGAAAAGTGCGCTTGGACGTGCGAAGGGTGATTTATCATCAACTACAACAGTTAGGAATTAGGGATGAACAAATCGCGATCGCTCCTTTTTGTACCTATCAACAAGAAGATCATTTTTTCTCCTATCGTCGGGAAAAAGCCAAAAAAATCCAATGGTCCGGCATAGTTAGTCGTTAATGGTTACTGCACACTGATAACTGAAAAATCCCCCCTTTTCCCATGCGTATTGTTTTTTTCGGAACCCCGACTTTTGCTGTTCCCACCCTAAAAAAATTATTAGCCAATCCCGATATAGAAGTAATTGCCGTCGTTACCCAACCGGACAAGCGCCGGGGAAGGGGTAATCAATTAATCCCCTCACCGGTGAAACAAATAGCCATAGAACAGCAAATACCGGTTTTGCAGCCCAAAAGTGTGAAAAAAAATGCTAAAACCTTAAATTTTCTCAGACAATCCCGAGCGGATGCTTTTGTAGTCGTTGCCTACGGACAAATCCTCTCCCCAGAAATTCTAGAGATGCCGAGATTAGGCTGTATTAACGTTCATGGCTCAATTTTACCGAAATATCGGGGAGCGGCCCCCGTGCAGTGGTGCATCGCTAGGGGAGAAAAAGAAACCGGCATTACCACCATGTTAATGGATGCGGGCATGGACACCGGACCGATGCTACTGAAAGCCTACAGCCCGATCGCTCTTTTTGACAATGCCGAACAGGTGGGAGCAACCCTAGGGCAAATGGGGGCGGATTTGCTCCTAGAAACCCTCTCTAAGCTCGATCGAGCAGAAATTACCCCAATTCCTCAAAATAACGACGATGCCACCTATGCCCCTTTAATTGAGAAATCCGACTATCTAATCCACTGGCAAGATTCGGGCCGGACAATTCACGATCGAGTCCGGGGTTTTTATCCTCATGCGCTGACCACTTTCCGGGGACAACCCCTAAAAGTGATGGCCACTATTCCCCTAGACGATCCTAGTCAACTTCCTCCAGAATTACAGACAAAAGACCTTTCTCATCTAAGCGGAGAAGTGGGAGCGATCGTGGCTCTCTGGAAAAATTTCGGGCCGGTAGTGCAGACGGGTGAGGGTTTATTATTATTAAAAGAAGTGCAATTATCGGGAAAACCTCCGCGTTCTGGTGGGGATTTGGTCAATGGTTCCCGTTTAACTATCGGTGAGATTTTCGGTCAATAGTTTTCGGGGTATGGCTTTCTTTTGCTCCTTTATGCTTCACTGGTGAAGATTTTTTTCAACTTGCGAAAGCGATCGGAATAACTTCTTAACACTTCGATCGCAAACATGGGAGTTTCCTGCACGGCAAATAAAAACTGTGGTTGATTGAGATAGGCTAATTTACAGTCAGTTTTGGCGATAGCTGTGGATTCTCGCCGTTTATCTGGGTGCAGGAGTGCTCCTGCTCCGAATACGTCCCCTTTTTGTAGAGTTTCTATCAATTGCCCCTTGACATACATCTCCACTTCTCCGCTAAGAATACCGTACATTAACTCGCCCTCCGTGCCATCGGCAAAAATAACTTCACCAGCTGGAAAAGTGCGATCGGGATGATTTTCGAGAATTTTAATCGTTTCTACGGGACTTAACATGATTTAACAATAATTTTTCGGGTTATCTCTCCCATTTTCCAATAGATTGAACTCCCCGATCATCGTTTTTGTATGTAAGAATACCTGAAACTTCTCTACCTGACAAAGATTCGGTTTGACTCTCAGAAATGCTTTGTTTAATGCTTGTCGGGGAGAGAAATTTTCCGTCTTCATACCTTTATCCTCTTCCTACCTAATCCGATTTTTGAGTCTATTTTTTTCTCTCTTATCTTCTCTTAAAAACCCTATATATATGGGCGCACGGATTACCATTATACATAAACTATAAAGCAAGTCTCGCCATTTGTCAAGGGTTTTCCGAAAATTTCCCCCTCTCCCCACTTCCTTGAGAAAATACCTGGTTTAAAACTGTTCGATCGCTGCTTGGGTGATTTCTGCGATCGCTGATAAACTGGGACTAACTGGGCCGATATCGGTGGATAACCAGAGAAGATACTCGACGTTACCCGCAGGTCCGGTAATGGGAGACCAAGTTAAACCCCGATAGAACCATCCTAAGACTTCTGCGGCCTGTAAAACCTGAAAAATTGCCGCTGCTTGGTCTTGGTGGTCGCGAACTACCCCTTTTTTGCCGACTTTTTCCCGTCCCACCTCGAATTGGGGTTTGACTAATAAAATCGCTTCTCGCGGTGGATTTAATAGCGTCCACAGGGTCGGTAAAACTTTGGTCAGAGAAATAAAAGACAGATCCATAACTGCTAAATCGGCGGGTTTTTCTGATCCGTATAACTTTTCTGGGGTTAAATAGCGAAAATTAGTTCTTTCTAGTAAAATAACCCGTTCATGCTGCCGTAAACTCCACGCCACTTGTCCATAACCCACATCGACCCCATAAACCCGTTTTGCCCCTTTTTGCAAGAGACAATCGGTAAATCCCCCCGTGGAAATGCCTCCATCTAAACAAATGCGATCGCGGACATCAATGGCAAACAATTCTAAGGCCTTGGCTAATTTTTCGCCCCCCCTTGACAAATAGGGCAGTTTCTGCTTAATCTCGATCGCCGCTTCTGGATCGATTTCTGTGGCAGGTTTATCGATGATTTGATGATTGACTTTCACCTCTCCAGCGCGAATTAATCGCTGTGCCTGTTGACGGGAATCACAGAGATTTTTGGCTACTAATAATAAATCTAATCTTTGTTTCGGCAAGGAAGGCCTCCCAATAATCAGCGCCTAATTCTAAAAAATACCTTATTTTTCCGCAAGCAATCCCAGAAGGAAGATTATAAGTAAAGATAGGGACAAGCGGAACCCATCAGCTAAATTTTCGCTGCCATCCCGATATTTTATGGATAAAGATACTCGATTCGCCATTTTAGTCATTGGCATTCCCTTTCTCGGACTAGCTTACTGTGGCTTGATTTTTGCCGTGATGATTTATTGGGTCTGGGCCCGGGAACATCCCGTAACCATGGCCACTTTTTTCGTCCTTGCTCCTTCTTTGATTTCTGGCTCTATTTGGCTGTTAGCTTCCTATAAAGCCCGTCAAAAGCAGCGTTTGGGTTTATAGTTGAATGTAGAGGCCGATGGCATTCGTCCAAAAAGAATCAACTGGATTTTAGAACTTGGTTTAGGTCTTTAGTGTCAACCTCGGCCTAACCGAGGGCGATCGCTGTCAGGGATTGGGGAAAAAACCAAAAAGTTTAGCTGCCCCTCCTAAAATGGCGACAACTAGGGCGATAAAAATCCCCCGGTTGGTAAATTCCTGATAAGCAACCCGTGTCGTTAGTCCTTTAATTTCCGTAGTTAGTCGCTCATCTAAAGCTTTAATGTCCCCTCTGATCTCCGATTGTCCTATTTCTACTTTGGTTAACCGTTCATCGATTTTGTCTATTTTACCCTCGATCCTTGTCAGAACAGCTTCTAGGGAATAAGTAACGGTTTCGTTAGCCATTTTCTGTCTCCTATATTTTCTTTAATTGCGATCGCTGGTGAGATTGGGGATAACTAAATATGTCAGTCGTCTTGACATGGTGCGATCGCTCCAGCTAGTTGTGCAAGTGAGCAGTTAAGGGATTGACATAGCTTTAATGTTTGCGATGGGTTCATTCTCGGTTCCCTGTAGCCTGTTTCCCAATTGCTTACGGTTTGCACTGTCACACCTAACCGTTCCGCTAGTTTTCTTTGAGTTAACCCAGCGTTCTCCCGTAATTTCTGCATACGCTGTCCTAGTTCCCTATCCGTCATTATATCTCAAAAATTATCTAAACATACTATTGACATTATATAACTATCATTATACATCAAGAATATAAAGGAAGACGACCGCCCTTCGGTGACTTACTGGTAAAAAGACAATGAAGTTGTTGAATAAATCGGTTTTACTTACCGTTTCTGACTTAGTACGTCCAAGAAGAATCAATAATCAGTCTTTAGGTAAGAATCAGAGCAGCACAGGGCTGACATTTAGGGACTGGCCGCGATAGGATGAAAAAGTGCTAGATAAAAACTCCTCTCCCTTACAGTCCTTAGTTGCGGGTCACTGGTTCAAGCTCATCTGTGGAGCTAGTTACCAAGATTTGCCCACGATTCGCAACCTTGCATTGGCCTATACTATCGTCGGAGCCGATTGTATTGATGTGGCCGCCGACCGAGCCGTGATCCTTGCGGCCAAAGAAGGCATCGAAACCGCCGCCAAAATCGCCGGATTCCCGCCCAATCGACGACCTTGGTTGATGGTCAGTCTCAATGACGGTGAAGATCCCCACTTTCGTAAAGCTGTCTTTAACCCGCAACTTTGTCCAGTCGATTGTCCCCGTCCCTGCGAAAAAATCTGTCCCGCTTATGCTATCGATAGGGGAGGAGTGATCGAACAGCGCTGTTATGGTTGCGGTCGCTGCTTACCCGTTTGTCCCAGGCAAATAATCGAGACAAAATCCCGTGTCTGTCAACCCGCAGAAATTATCCCCTTAATTATCGAAATGGGAGTGGATGCGATCGAAATTCATACCCAAGTCGGTCATGGAGAGGAATTTGCTCGACTCTGGCAAGCGATCGCACCTGTCAGTAAAAACCTAAAAATCCTCGCCATAAGTTGCCAAGATCATGAATATATCATTGATTACCTCCACTATCTGCGAGAAACCATTTCACCCCTAAACTGTCCTCTGATTTGGCAGACTGACGGCCGACCGATGAGCGGCGATATCGGCAAAGGAACCACCCACCCGGCCATTAACATGGCCAAAAAAGTCCTCTGTGCCAATCTAGCCGGATTTGTGCAGTTAGCTGGGGGAACCAATGACCACACCGTGACCAAATTACAGCAACTGGGACTGAGAGAAAAAATCGCTGGTATTGCCTATGGAAGTTACGCCCGTTCATTGATTTTGCCAATTTTAGAGCATTTAGACCAGCCTAACCTTGAAAATGACCCCCAAGCCTACCAAGAAGTCGTTAAAGCCGCTTCTATTCTCGTGGCTCAATTGAAAGCCTAGCCTTGCTCAAAAAACTATAATATTTTTTTAATTGACAACTAACCCATAAATGTGTTAGACCCCAAGAAAATCTTGGAAATAAAAACGGCCAATTATCGCCAAAACCTTTTACTATTAATGCCAGAAACCCTACCCTCCTCTCGGATGCCAGTTACCGACGATTTAAACAAACTCTTGGCAATTCTACCTGCGCGGATTCGCACCAAAATCGAGGAACACCCGCGGCAGCATCAACTGATCGAAGTGGTTATGGATTTGGGACGCATACCAGAAGCGCGTTTTCCCGATGGGGCGATCGATCTGGGGGACGAACCGATCTCAAAAGAAGAAATCCAGTATTCGATCGCCAGGGTGGGCAGTTTTAGCGGCGATAATCGCGCCGGGATTGAACGCACCCTGCACCGCATCAGTGCCATTCGCAATCGAGACGGGGAAATTATCGGTTTAACCTGTCGTATCGGTCGGGCCGTTTTCGGTACGATCACCCTAATTAACGACCTGGTGGAAACGGGTAAATCCTTGCTGCTGCTCGGTCGTCCGGGGGTGGGGAAAACCACGGCCTTGCGGGAAATAGCCCGAGTTTTAGCCGACGATCTCAATAAACGGGTAGTGATTATCGACACCTCCAACGAAATCGCCGGAGATGGAGATATTCCCCATCCGGCCATCGGTCGCGCTCGTCGGATGCAGGTGGCCCGTCCGGAATTGCAGCATCAAGTCATGATCGAAGCGGTGGAAAACCATATGCCGGAGGTGATCGTGATTGATGAGATCGGTACGGAATTAGAAGCTCTGGCCGCTCGCACGATCGCCGAACGCGGGGTGCAGTTAGTGGGAACCGCCCACGGCAATCAACTGGAAAATTTAATTAAAAACCCGACTTTATCGGATTTAGTCGGGGGAATTCAGGCAGTAACTCTCGGAGACGAAGAAGCACGCCGCCGGGGTTCCCAGAAGACCGTTTTAGAACGCAAAGCACCGCCCACCTTTGACATTGCCATCGAAATGTTGGAACGTCAGCGCTGGGTCATCCACGAGGACGTATCCACCACTATCGACCAACTGCTGCGGGGACGGGAAGCAATTGCCCAAATCCGTTGGGTGGACGAGGAGGGAAAAGTACAGGTCGCTCAGGAAGAACCAAAACCGGAAAACCTCACCCCTTTGCGTCGCAATTATCTGCCAGAAATGGATAAACCCAAGGGATGGCGGGCCGATGGCCGGATGACTCCCGTGGCCCGTTTTGGTGCAGGCGGACTCAACCGAGAAAACGATTTTGATCGCCTCCTCGAACAATCCTGGCTGCAGGAAGAACCGGAAACGGAAAAAGTCCGCGTCCCCGGTCCCAATGGCGAAGATTGGCCGGTTTATGTCTATCCCTACGGGGTTAGTCGCGCCCCGATCGAACAGGTAGTACAAGCCCTAGATTTGCCGATCGTTTTGACCAAAGATTTACAGGGGGCCGATGCGGTGCTAGCCCTGCGTTCCCACGTTAAAAATCAGTCAAAATTGCGTCAAATTGCCAAAGTAAGACAAATTCCTATCCACGGCATCAAATCCAATACCCTGCCCCAAATTTCTCGGGGTTTAAAGCGGATTTTGGGCATTGATGACCCGATGAATCAGGAAGGTGCCGACCTGCGTTTATTTGCCCGCAGCGGCAGCGATGACGAGATCGAAGCTTTAGAGGAGGCCAGGTTAGCGGTGGAACAAATCGTTATTCCTACCGGTCAACCGGTGGAGTTACTGCCGCGATCAGCGAAAGTACGGAAAATGCAGCACGAATTAGTGGAACATTACCGTCTCCAATCCGATAGCTTCGGAGAGGAACCGAATCGCCGTATTCGCATCTATCCAGCTTAGGAGTCAGGAATTTGAAGCGACGCACGCTAATTATTATGGGTACGGGGGCGGCGATCGGTGCGGTGGCCTCCCTGATTATCCATCGTCCCGAATCGGCGGCGGAATTACGGGACAAAATGCCCCTGGCCGAAAGAATTAAGCTCTGTCTCGATCTGGCTAGGATTAAACTAACCACTACGATCGACTATATTGACAGTTATGCCTATCTTGGCATTGTTTATCCCTATCTTACCAATCCAGAGCCATCGGGTTTTAATTTCTTCAATTGGCGACGGATGCTCAATAGTCCCACCCCCGGCACTTGGAAGTTAGCAAAGGCCAATTTTTGGGCAGCCGGGGCTTTTCCTGCTTTGTTATGGAAAATGGCTGATTTAGAATCAGACCCTATGTATGGCGGCTTTTGGTCAGCTGCTGCGAAAAAATGGAGCGATCCCTTAAAAGAAGCCAGTTTGAAGAACAAAGACATCGCTCTTAATAATTTACTGGTGTTTGCTCCTTGGTTTGAGTCGGGACAGGGCCAGGAAAAACAGGAAGCTTTAGAGATAACTTTACAGGGAGCCAGACAACTAGCGCAACCCTTTCAGGATGGCAAGGGGAGTTATCACAGCGATATCGGGACTTTTGGCTGGCTACGCAAGGCCGATCGCACCGATCAGCAAGAACATTGGCAGGTTTTTATGGACCATACGATCAATATAGAACAACTGCTCTGGGCAAGTCTCCACAATTCTGACCCCAAGGAAGCAAAAGATTGGCAAGAAAAGGCCCTTTCCCACATCCGCACCATTAGCCGCACCTTTGGGGCTAATCGTCGCCCGGGTAAAACGGGAACTTGGCAAAGAGGCTATTTTGATCAAAATGTCAACTCTCCCACCTATAGAAATTTCTTATTTAATGAGGGAAAACAGGGCTGGCGCGATGATAGCACTTGGTCCCGGGGTCAAGCTTGGTTTATTTATGCTGCCACGACGGCCTATATTTACACTGGCGATCCGGAAATGTTAACCATTGCCAAGGATGCCATTAATTATTATCTGGAAAATTTGCCCGATCGTTGGCCCGGTGGACAAAGACGCGCCGGAGATTTTATTCCCCCTTGGGATTTTGATTATGCCTTGCAAAAAAATGCCGCTACCGAAAGGGATTCTTCGGCAGCAGCGATCGCTGTGGCGGGGATGATTCGCTTATTAAAAGCTTTACCCAGCAGTGATGCTAGTTATGGAACCTATCGAGAGGCGATCGATAATATTCTCTTGAATCTGACTTCTTTTCAGTATTTTCCCGATGAAACCGCCCCAGAGATGAGTCTATTGCGTCATGGTTGTTATCATCATCCCGCATCGATCCGACCCAGCCAAATCTATGATACGGGTTTAATTTGGGGAGACTTCTTTTTTATCAATGCTTTGGCTGAATACCAAAATTTACCCGATACTTAATAGACTACTTAATTCTTACCCTTTTTGAGGGGGGAAGTGGCAAACTATTAACTGTTGACCGTTGAATGGGAAAAGACTGTGGATATTCGCTTAATCGTTGTCGATGTGGATGGAACGATCGCTGGGGATAACAATCAGGTTAATCCGGCTGTGGTGCAAGCTGTCTCGGCCGTCCAAAAAAAGGGAATTCGCGTCGCTATCGGCACTGGTAGGATGTACCGCTCGGCTTTACGTTTTCATCAACGCCTTAAATCGAGTTTACCTTTAATTGCTTACAATGGTGCTTGGATTCAAGATCCTGTTTCCCAAGTTCACCATCGACATACTCCCATTTCCCCCGACTTAGCGATCGATCTTTTAGATTATCTCGAACAACCCCAATGGAAGGAGAAAATCTCCCTTAATTTTTATATGGACGATGTGCTTTATGTGCGGCAATTAAACGCGGAAACGGAATTCTATCGGCAGCGATCGGGTATTATTGCCGAAGCAGTGGGAGATTTACGCAAAGTTGCCCACAAAACTACTAAAATCCTGGCCATGGGGGAAGATAAGCAATTTATCGCCGAGATTTGGCAGCATTTACAGCAACGTTATCAAAATCAAGATTTATACTTTACCCAATCGAGTCCGACTTTTTTTGAAGTTACCCACGTTGAGGCTACCAAGGGAAGCGCTGCCAAATTTTTGGCCGAAGATATCCTAGGATTACAACCCAAAAACGTCATGGCGATCGGTGATAATTTTAATGATGTTTCTATGCTCACCTACGCGGGTGTCGGTGTCGCCATGGGTAATGCTCCCCAAGCTGTTAAGGATCAAGCCGATTGGGTTGCCCCCAGTGTAGACTTAAATGGGGTAGCCGCGGCCTTGGAAAAGTTTGTTTTGATTTGAGGAATGGGGAAGTGGGGGAATGGGGAAATGGGGGAATGGGAAATTTCAACTAAAACCCCAACACCCTAAAACCCCGAAACCAAAAAAACAACAGCCTTTTTACCGAGAAAATTATGACCATTAATACGCAAACTGTTACGATTCCTAACAAAGATATTGACATAGATGCCTATTTAGCCATTCCCGATCGGGTGGGAATTTACCCGGCAATTATCGTGATTCAGGAAATATTCGGCGTAAACGACCATATTCGCGATGTCACCCGCAGAATTGCCCAAGAAGGCTATATAGCGATCGCTCCTGCCATTTATCAGCGATTCGCTCCTGGTTTTGAAACGGGGTACAGTATGGCAGATATCGAAATCGGTCGTCAGTACAAAGAACAAACCAAAGCAGCCGAATTAATCAGCGATATCCAGGCCACCATCGATTATCTTTATAGTTTGCCACAGGTGCAAAAAACCGGTGTCGGCATGATCGGTTTTTGTTTTGGTGGTCATGTGGTTTATCTTGTCTCCACTCTAGAGGATATCAAAGTTAGTGCCTCTTTTTACGGTGCGGGAATCACCACGGGAACCCCCGGTGGTGGCCAAGCGACAGTGAAGGTGACTCCCCAAATCAAGGGGACAATCTACGCATTTTTCGGGATGTTAGATGCGAGTATTCCCCAAAAGCAAGTGGATGAGATAGAAAACGCATTAACTCGTTATCAAATTCCTCATCGAGTTTTCCGCTATGAAAACGCCGACCATGGCTTTTTCTGCGACCAAAGAGCTAGTTATAATGCTAAGGCGGCCAAATCTGCCTGGGATCATGTGCTAGAGTTATTTAGCCTTCTTAAATCTTAATGGTCTGACTCCTCAAGCTTCAGCTTACACTGGAAGCAGATCGAAATCACAATTGTAACCATTCTATTTATCATGACACCGAACCCTGCCTTTTCCATGGACGATTTTGCCAAAGCTCTTGATCAATACGATTATCAATTTGAAAAAGGGCAGATCGTGCGCGGGAGAGTCGATCAACACACCTCCGATGGAGCATTCATCGATATTGGCGGCAAATCCTCCGCTTTTATTTCTTTAAGGGAAATTTCCCTGGAAAATGTTACTTCCATTGCCGAAGCTTTACCCATAGGTGCAGAATTCGATTTTCTGATTACCCGTGGACAGGATGCGGAAGGACAAGTTACCCTGTCTCTGCGGCAATTATTACTACAAAAAGCCTGGGAAAATGTCAGGGAAATCTCTGAAAGTGCTAAGTCGGTGCAGCTGCGCGTCACGGGGGTGAATAAGGGAGGAGTGACGGGAGAAGTGGAGGGATTAAAAGGATTTATCCCTCGCTCCCATTTAATCGAAAAAAATGATTTAGATTCCCTGATCGGACAACTTTTAACCGCAACTTTTATTCAAATCGATCAAGAAAATAATAAATTAGTTTTATCTCAGCGAGAAATTGCTCGCGCTAACGCTATCAGTCAATTAGCTGTGGGTAAATTATTAAGTGGCACCGTGGTTAAATTACAACCCTACGGTGTCTTTGTCGATTGCGGTGGAGTGACGGGATTACTCCATGCTAAACAGGTGACAGGAGCCTCTTTTAATTCTCCCATGACTTTCTTTAAAGTTGGTCAAGCAATTAAAGTGGTAGTCGCGGAAATTGACGAATATAAAAATCGCATTTCCCTATCCACAAAAATCCTCGAAGCGCACCCCGGCGAAATTCTCGAAAACTTTGCAGAAGTCATGGAAACAGCAGCAGAAAGATTACAACAAGCTCAGGGAAAAAACCCAGAAAGTTAAATCAGTTATCGGTTATCAGTTATCAGATGTGAGTTTTAAGTGGACAGTCTTAAGTAGAGAATTGCCGTTTTCTTTTCGCTGATTGCTGTTTTTTACTTTTTCCTTGCTCAAGATGTTTCAAGAAAAGATGTTTCAAGATCGGATAGCAATTTTAGGGACTATGCACGGAAAAGAGCGGGTAATTGCACCGATTTTAGCGCAAGAAATAGGCCTTAAGGTGATTGTACCCGATAATTTTAATACCGATCGCTTTGGCACTTTTACCCGGGATATTAAGCGCATCGGGACACAAATTGAAACCGCTCGCAGCAAGGCACAAGAAGCGATCGAGCTTTCGGGATACGATATCGGAATTGCTAGTGAGGGTAGTTTTTATCCCTATCCCAATTTGCCGTTGATTTCCTGTAATCGTGAATTGATTTTATTGCTCGATCGAGTCCATAATCTAGAAATAATTGGTCAAGCAATAGTCACGGAAACTAATCACGCTCACCAAACTGTCACTAATCTAGCAGCTGCTTTAGAATTTGCCGAAAAAATCGGGTTTCCTAGTCATGGATTAGTGGTGATGTTTGATAAAAATTCTCTCGACTCTGAGCAGATTTTTAAGGGAATTACTGACCAGAAAAATTTAGTTAAAATTGTTGAAGATATTCTTGACAAAAACGGCAAAGTACACCTAGAAACCGATATGCGCGCTATGCACAATCCCACGCGGATGAAAGCAATTGCAGCCGCAACGGCAAATCTGGTGCAGAAACTTAATCAATTATGTCCTAATTGTGGTTGTCCGGGGTTTGATATTATCGAAATAACATCGGGTTTACCCTGTGGTTTATGTCACTTTCCCACCTCTTTGATTAAACTGGAACTATACGGTTGTCAAAGGTGTGATTATCGAGAGGAAAAACTCTTTCCCAATGGTCAAAAAACCGCCGATCCGATGTATTGTGAATATTGTAATCCCTAAAGATAGCTTTTCTATGGAAAGAATTTTAGAACCAGAAGTAATGGATGATCGGGAAGAAGCGATCAAATATGATGCCATGGACTTCACCGAAGTTAATACTAATTTTGCTAAAGAAGCCGTACAATTGGCCAGTATTAATGCTAGGGTGTTAGATGTAGGAACCGGTACTGCACGCATTCCGATTATGCTCAGTCAACTACGTCCCCAATGGCAAATTATCGCTATTGATCTGGCCGATTCTATGTTAGAAATTGGTCAAAAAAATATCCTTAATGCTAACTGTCAAGAACAGATCAAATTGGAGAAAGTTGATGGAAAAAATCTTCCCTACCAATCCGAGCAATTTGATTTAGTTATTTCTAATAGTTTAATCCATCATCTCGAAAATCCTCTGCCTTTTTTACGCGAAATTAAGCGAGTTTTAAAACCTCATGGTGGCATTTTTTTAAGAGATTTATTCCGTCCCGATTCCGAGGAAATAATCAAGGGGATGGTGAGGGAAATCGATCCTAATTTTTCTCCCAGACAAGCGCAACTATTTAAAGATTCTCTCCATGCCGCTTTTACCCTAGCAGAAATCGAAGATTTAATCCAGCAATCGGGATTAAAAAATGTTAAAATTTATCAGTCTTCCAAACGTCATTGGACAGCTATAAAAACAAGTAAAAACTAATCACTAAATCAGGAAAAATCGAGTTATGAAAGTTGGATTTTTGGGAACGGGATTAATGGGAACGCCAATGGTACAAAGATTATTAAATCAGAAAATTTCTGTTATTGCCTATAATCGCACCTTAGAAAAATTAGCACCTTTACAGCAGTTGGGAGCCAAAACATTTAACTCTCCTGAACAAGTCATTCAAGAGGCAGATTGTCTGATTTTAATGTTAACTAATACCGCCGCTATCCAAGAGGTTTTAGGATTAAATTCCGCGCAATCCAACTTCAATAATCGGACTATTATCCAGATGGGAACCATTGCCCCTTCTGAAAGTAAACAACTGCGAGATCAAATTGTTGCTAAAGGGGGAGAATATCTAGAAGCACCCGTGTTAGGAAGTATTCCCGAAGCTAAAAATGGGACTCTCTTAGTTATGGTGGGAGCAACGGAGAAACAGTTCCATCAATGGTCAAATTTATTAGCACATTTTGGTCAAGAACCGATGTTAATCGGGGAAGTGGGAACCGCCGCGGCGTTAAAATTAGCTTTAAATCAATTAATTGCCTCTCTAACCAGTGCTTTTGCTTTGAGTTTAGCTTTTTTATCCCAGCAAGGAGTAGATATAGAAAAATTCATGACTATCCTGCGTCAAAGTGCCTTATATGCGCCTACTTTTGACAAAAAATTAACGAGAATGTTAGAAGAAAATTATGCTAACCCTAATTTTCCCACTAAACATTTACTCAAAGATGTCAATCTTTTTTTAGAGGAATCGCAGAAGTTAGATTTAACTACTTTTCCCCTAACAGGAGTGCAGCGCCTTCTGGAAAAGGCTTTAGAAATGGGATTCGCAGAGGACGATTATTCAGCTTTATACGGGGCGCTGAAAAAAGAATTATAAACCGCTTGCCAACAGCAAAAAGACTCTCTTTGGTTTGTCTAGTCGGACAACTGATAGGAAAAAAAACGGTAAAAGGCTTTAAATTTTCCTTAAGCTTTGTTGAGGTAGCCGGAAGAGGGGGTTAGAGTAGGAAGTGATGGAATTTTGGGCATATTCTGCTATGACGCTGACTGAATTTGGATTATTAGCGGGTTTACTTGTCCCCGGTATCCTGCTCTCGATTTTGGTGATGGTGAGTTTTGCCAAAGGGGGCTAAAAACCGATAGAGACACCGATGAAAGTGTCTCTGTCTTGGGTGAAGATTAATCTATTTTTGGTTTTTTGCCCAATTTAATTGATTCTGTAGCTAACAAAATTGATTCTAAATGATGGCGCTTCTCCACTTGACCGAGGAAATAACCTGTCATCATCGCTGAAGCGAGAAGATTAGCCAAATTCTCGCGGTCGGTGGTAATTTGTACCGCAAAGTCCTCTGAGGGCAACATTCCCACCAATCCCTTGACGTTTTGCGAGATAATATCTTTAATTTCGCTACTGACCGATTGGGCTATTCTCTCAAGGGTTTCAGGATGCTGCTGCTGGAGATACTGCATCAGACAGTTATCATTTTGTTCTTCGGTTTCCCAGGGAAAAAAATCAGGATTAAAAGTCATCAGAACTCCCACGCTGTAGTGGTTATTAGATTTAGGTTAACAAATCGCTCTTCTTGATTGCCCGAAGTCCCCCCATCTTCCTCAAGTTTAGCTCAGTGATCAGAAATATTTACCCCTAATATACCCTCTCTCTCCCTATTCCTGATCGGTAGCTTCCAGAATACCCTGTTCCCTAAGATTGTCAACCTCGAAATATTGATGAAATTTATCGGTTACTTCTAACCAGTAGGATCTACCTTCGTTTTGCTTGCGTTTTCTCACAAATCCTCGTTCTACCAAGTCCTGAACCTGTTGATAGGCCGTACTGCCGCGTAAATTAATTAAATCCGCTTGTAAAATCGGTTCTTTTAGTGCGATCGCTGCTAAAGTGCGGAGAGTTCCCGTGCCTAATTCGGCCGGGATCAGGTCTTCGATCAAATTCTGATAAGCTGACCGCAATTGTAAACTATAACCGAGGGGGGTTTCCACCACTTCCAAGGCACTATCCCGGTGAGCATAATCGGACATTAACTCGATCATGGCATCTTCCACCGTCAAGCGATCGCTGTTGGTTAATGTCACCATCTCGGTTAAGGGGACAGGCTGCCCTTTTAGGTAAAGTATCGCTTCTAGACGGGTAGCTAGTCTGATCTCCTGGTGGGGTTCCGCGCTCAATCTCGACTACCTAAGTTTAGACAATGATTTGATATTCTACTAGAAGACGAACGAGAAAATTATGGAAACTTTTTGGAGTCAGGTTTTAGACTTTTGTTATCAGGCTACCGGCCAGGTTGGCGATCGCTTACTGGCTGATTTTGGCAAATTACAGGCCACCAATAAAGCAGACGGGACTTTAGTGACGGCTGCCGACCGTTGGTCTGATCGGGAATTGCGATCGCTAATTGCCGGCACTTTCCCGAATCATGGAGTCCTAACCGAGGAAACTACCCATATTTTCCCGGATCAAGAATGGTGTTGGGTAGTGGATCCAATCGACGGTACAACTAATTTTACTCGCGGTATTCCCATCTGGGGCATTTCCCTAGGACTTCTCTACCGGGGGACTCCTGTGTTCGGATTTGTTTATCTGCCCTGCCTGAAACAGTCCTATTATGGTTATTGGTACGGTGAGACGGGTTTAACCGGTCCAGAGGGAGCCTACCGCGATGGTCAACCGATTCACACCAGCGAAGATTTTCCCAGCAAAAATCATCTTTTCAATCTCTGCGCTCGTAGTACAGATATATTTAAAAATCCCTTTCCCTGCAAAGTGCGGATGATAGGAGTGGCTAGTTATAATCTGCTTTTGGTTGCCGATGGCACTGTCTTGGGAGGAGTGGAAGCAACCCCAAAAGTCTGGGATATTGCTGCGGTTTGGGCAATTCTACAGGCCGCCGGCGGGGTATTTATCTCTTTAGGAGAAAAGATTTTTCCCTTGCGGGTAGGGGAAAATTATAGCGATCGATCCTATCCCTGTTTAGCCGTGGCTCGCTCGAATTTAGCGCCGGTTTTCTTGCCTCTAGTCGGTTTTCTCAAGGATGTTGCTTGAATGGAGAATTGCTCAGGTTAGAATAGCTGCATTTATTGGTTTTATCTCTATTTATTTCATGAGTTTTGATACTTCCTCTCTCAGCGAACGCAACGATAAAGCCGAAGTCTATCAGCCAGTAATTATTCGCCTCGAAAATGTGTCTAAAATCTATGGCAGTGGCGAAACCATGGTTAAAGCCCTTAATAACGTCAATTTAAGCCTAAAAAAAGGGGAATATTGCGCTATTATGGGGGCATCGGGTTCGGGAAAATCCACGGTCATGAATATTATCGGCTGTCTTGATCGTCCCACCTCGGGGTCCTATTATCTAGAAAATCTCGACGTTTCCACGCTGCCGGATGGGGATTTAGCCCAGATTCGCAATCGTAAAATCGGCTTTGTTTTCCAGCAATTCCATCTTTTACCCCAGATGAGTGCGCTAGAAAATGTCATGTTACCGATGATTTATGGTGGGGTTTCTCCCCAAGAAAGAAAGGAAAGAGCGATCGCTGCTTTAACGAAGGTAAAATTAGATAATCGACTGCACAATAAACCCAATCAATTATCGGGGGGACAACAGCAGCGCGTCGCTATTGCCCGGGCAATTGTCAATCAACCCATATTATTACTTGCCGATGAACCGACGGGGGCGCTAGACTCGAAAACTACCCAAGAGGTGATGGCTATTTTCTCGGAATTGAATAACAGTGGCATTACTATCGTCATGGTAACTCACGAGGCTGATGTGGCGCGTAATTCCGGGCGCATTATTTGGTTTAAGGATGGTGAAGTGGTTTATCCTAATCTCGCACCGACGGATTTACATGAGGTGATTGGGTAGGATGGGGATTTTTCGGTAATCAGTGAACAGTAATCAGTAAACAGTGAAAAGACAGTGGGAAACTACTATTTAATACTGCTCACTTAATACATACTGCTCACTTAAAACTCAAATCTGATAACTGATAACTGATAACTGATAACTTTTTAGATTTCGGGGGCTTTTAGGGAATAAAGGGAGAAACTAGCGGTTTTTGCCTTTGCCTGTTGCACTAAACTGGGGACAGAATTACGCGCTAGGGCGGTTAATTTATTGGTAGTAGCATCGTAAATTGTCGTGGCCACTTTGGGATAGAGTCCAATGCCGATAATTGGCACTAATAGAGAAGCGATAATAAATACTTCCCGGGGTTCCGCATCCACTAGGGCATGGTGTTCTTCTAATTCCTTATTTTCCGGCCCGTAGAGAATTTCTCGCAACATGGACAAGAGATAAATCGGGGTGAGAATGACACCGATAGCCGCTAAAAAGACGATAATAACGCGGAAAGTGGGACTATAGGCATCACTGGTGGCAAAACCGATAAATACCATTAATTCCGCCACAAAGCCGCTCATCCCGGGCAAAGCGAGGGAAGCGAGGGAACAGGTGGTCCACATGGCAAAAACTTTCTTCATTTTCTTGCCGACACCGCCCATCTCGTCTAACATCAGGGTATGGGTGCGATCGTAGGTACAACCGACCATAAAGAATAAACTCGCCCCAATCAGTCCGTGGGAAATCATCTGTAACATCGCCCCGCTTGTACCAATATCGGTAAAGGAAGCCATACCAATCAGGACAAATCCCATGTGAGAGATGGAGGAATAGGCAATTTTGCGCTTAAGATTGCGTTGGGCAAAGGAGGTTAAGGCGGCGTAGATAATATTAACTACCCCTAAAATCACCAAAACGGGGGCGAAAACGGCGTGAGCATCGGGTAACATCCCCATATTCATCCGTAAGAGCGCATAACCACCCATTTTAAGCAAAATTCCCGCTAGTAACATATGGGCGGGGGCAGTGGCTTCGCCGTGGGCATCCGGCAGCCAAGTATGGAGGGGGAAAATCGGCAGTTTTACCCCGTAGGCAATCAGAAAACCAGCGTAGAGGAATAATTGCAGTTTCAGGGGAAAATCCTTGCCGGCAATAGTCACCATGTCAAAGGAGACGGTATCGCCATAAAAAGCCATCGTCAGCGCCGCTACAAGGATGAAGAGAGAGCCTCCGGCGGTGTAAAGGATAAATTTGGTGGCTGCGTAGAGACGGCGTTTACCGCCCCAAATAGAGAGGATGAGATAGACGGGGACTAATTCTAATTCCCAGACGAGGAAGAACAGTAACAGATCCTGGACGGCAAACACCGCAATCTGTCCCCCGTACATCAACAGCATCAGGAAGTAGAATAGTTTCGGTTTAAAAGTGACCGGCCAAGCCGCTAAGATAGCCAGAGTGGTGATAAATCCCGTTAAGATAATCAGAGGCATGGAGAGGCCATCGGCTCCTAATGACCATCTTAGGTCAATTTCGGGCAACCATTGGTAACTTTCCACTAATTGCAGATTGGGATTAGCGAAATCGTAACTGGTGTAGAAAGCGTAGATAATTAGGGCAAAGTCGATTAATCCCACCGTCAGAGCAAACCATCTCACGGTTTTACCGTCTTTATCGGGAATTATGGGAACCAATAAAGCGGCGACGATGGGAAAAAGGATGATGGCAGTTAACCAAGGAAAGTTCGTTAGATTCATCGGCTGTTTTAATATTTATTTAATCGTCAGAATCGAGAAATTAAGCTAGGGCTTTTTGGTGGTTTTACCGGGGAAAACCGCTTTTTTTCTCTTCTTCTCGCGGTTACAGTTAACTGTACCTAAATCAATCTAGCAATTATTTTCCTGTCCTTGTCTGTTAATATTGTTAAGTTTCAAGAGACTGCTGGCCTAATTAGGGTTTGAGAGTTCAAAAATGGGAAAAATAGCGATGAGGTTGCAGAAAATCTCTAAATTAAGTGGGTAGGTGTTAAAAATTGTCGGCTCCCCCCCCATATTAATGGTAGGGTTGATTCATGAATCAACCCTACGATGAATCAACCCTAGGAGCAAGGGGGGAGGGGATAGTTCAGTTTAATCGGGCAAATCGAAGAGAACGCCTGTCATATAACGCTCTGCCCATTCCCAACCGAAGGCTTTTTCTAGTACACGCCGAGTTTTATCGTTTTTTTGCTGTTGACTACAATAATCCCGTTGTCCCTGTAAATAGATGCGCACTTCTTCCCCAGAAAGAGGCTGACTTTCCCTAGCACATTTGCAGTGAATTGTCAAGAAATCTGTTACTCTTTGTAAAAATTGTCGTTCCTCGGCGGCGGTTTCGGGACGAATAAACAGACAATATTCGGAGAAAATATGACCCCAAGGCGGCAAATCACGAGCTTGGGCGAAATCAGCCCCAGGTAAAGCCGCTAAAGCTTGATTATAGGCACTAGGGAGAGTTTTATCGCCACTGGTGGGAGAAAGATCCACAATAGCGGCACTGATTCCCGCTTTGCCGGAGACTATATCACATCCGAACATCGGCAGCGGATATTCTGGACGGGGGAACATGACACAGTGAAGGATATCCAAACCATTGCCCAGTTTAGCCAGTTCTAGGTGCATTTTGCGGAACTGGGGAGTTTGATAGCAGCGATTCTCGATAATTAATTTTTCCCCTTCTAAACGTCCCTCCACATAGCCTAAACCTTCCGGCAACTCAAAGGGCGACAAATCAAGATAATTTTCCCAGTGGGACAAAATTGCTGTGGCTAATTGTCCAATCAGGGGATGAAGTAACGGTAAAATTTCAGGCTTGGCAACGGCTATCATGGGTCAGTTATCAGTTATCAGTTATCAGTTATCAGTAGTCAGTAATCAGTTATCGTCTCCCTATCTCCCGTCTTCTGTCTCCTGACTCCTGACATCTAAAATCCACTTTACCCCATGGAGCGATCGAGATTAGAGCTGGGAAATATAAAATTAACTTCTTTGTCCTTCTCCCAATTTACCCTATGGTTAGCAGTGCCGCTCGTCCAAGACCTTCCTTAAAAACCCTCTGGCAAAAGATAGAATCTTCTCCCTTGCCGGAAACCGAGGAATCGATTATTTTAAGAATTCTGGTGCAAGCGTTAGTAATCGTCGGTATTATCGCCACCGATGTGGCTACTGATAGTTATACCAGTATTTGGGCCGTTCCTCTCAGTATTATCGGCGGAATCTGGAGTTGGCGACGCAGGAAAAAGCGCAATATCGGGGCAAAATTTTGTATAGCCATCGGAATGTTAGTAGTGTTGGCGCTATTCTTGGGTAATATCGTTGCGATGCAGGATAGTCGCATTGCCTTAACACAATTATTAATTCAACTGCAAATTCTCCATAGTTTTGACCTGCCCCGACGCAAAGATTTAGGTTATTCTATGGTAATCGGTTTAATTCTCTTGGGAGTCGCCGGGACAATCTCCCAAACCCTCGCTTTTGCGCCTTGGTTAATCCTCTTTCTGCTTTTATCCCTACCTACCCTAGTTTTAGACTACCGTTCTCGTTTAGGTTTAGATAATCTCAATCAGAGTCTCCCTTTCTTCTCAAGGAAACCCCCACGTCTAGCCACAAAAAAATTAGTTTCCCCGGAAAATTCCCCCCTTTCTCCCAAACGTTTCGGGATTTTCTTTCTGACAATTCTCCTCTTGGGATTGACAATTTTTGCCCTGATGCCGCGTTTTCCGGGTTATCAAATTCAATCTTTTCCCGTCAATAGTCCAGGAGGTATGGAAAATCAGGATTTTGAACAGGGAGACAGACAAATCGTTAACCCCGGCTATGTGCGCGAGGGTGAAACGGGGAATGGTGGCGTAAATGGCGGTAATAGTCCCACTACAGGGTCAGGACAGTTAGATTCTACCTTTTATTACGGTTTTAACAGCCAAATTAACCAAAATTTGCGGGGAAGTATGACTCCCCAGACAGTCATGCGGGTACGTTCCCAAGCCCCCGGATTCTGGCGGGCGATGGCCTTTGATCGCTATACTGGTCAAGGGTGGCAAATCTCGCGAGATCAAGAATTAGAGGATTTAAATCGCAGTAGTTGGTCCTATCGCTTTTTTCTGCCGTTACCCGCAACCCAAGCCAAAACCCATCAGGTAGTCCAAACCTACAGCATTGTCTCCAGTTTACCCAATATTATCCCTGCTCTTACCTCGCCCCAGTTTCTCTTTTTTCCTACCCGACAGGTATCTTTGGACCGAGAAAATAGCTTAAGGTCGCCGGGGGGATTAGCAGAAGGGCTAACTTATACTGTAATCTCACAAGTGCCGGAACGTAATCGCAGCCAACTGCGAGCTGCTCCAGAAACCTACCCTAAGTCTATTCTCAAGTATTATTTACAAATTCCTGCTGAAATTGCCCCGAAAGTCCGCCGAAAAACCGAGGAATTGCTGGCCAAATCTCCCACACCTTTAACCTCTCCCTACGAGAAGGCCCTATATTTGGCCCAAGCATTGAAGCAAAACTACGAATTAAAAACCGATTTGCCCTTTTTAGCCGAAAATGAGGATTTAGTCTCGGCCTTTTTGTTTCGTTTTCAGGGGGGTTACGCCGATCATTTTTCCAGCGTGTTAACGATTATGTTACGCTCGATCGGTATTCCTGCCCGATTAGCCACCGGTTTTGCCCCTGGCCAGTTTAATCCTTTCACTGGCTTTTATGTTGTCCAAAATACGGACGCTTACGCCATCACAGAGGTGTTTTTCCCCGGTTACGGTTGGTACACTTTCGATCCTATCCCAGGCCACGAATTAATTCCCCCATCCTTTGAGGAAGTGGAACCTTTTAGCGTCCTCAAGCAATTTTGGCAATGGGTAGCCGGATGGTTGCCCTCTCCAGTAACGGGTTTTCTCGGTCTGATTTGGGAAAATGTTATCGTTACTATCGGTCAGTTATTGGCCTGGTTATGGCGCTTTATTTCCGGCAGTCTTTTCGGGGGAATTCTCGGCGGTTTATTGGGGGTCGTCTTCGCTTACGCTGGTTGGTTAGGATGGCGACAGTTCCATGGTTGGCGTCGGGGTCGCAAGTTAGCAAAACTACCACCAATCGAGCGTTTATACCAGCAAATGTTAGGAATCTTAACAGAAGCCGGTTATGGCAAACATCCCGCTCAAACCCCTTTAGAATACGCCACCGCCGCCCGCCGCGTCCAACCGCCGCCAGTGGCGAATATTATCGAGGAGATTGCTTGCGCCTACGTTGATTGGCGTTATGGCGGGAAATCGGCTAATATCGAGAGATTACGCCAACGTTTTCGAGAATTTGTCAAGTTGGTGAAAAAATGAGCTTGAGCCTATAGTTAGGGTTTGCCGAAAAAGTTTTTCAGCAAATCCTAAATAATCAATAACTGGATTTAGTATTACTTGGCGATCCTTTGATAAATGGCGATCGCATTGCGCTAATCCGATGGCTTCGACTAAAATAAATATGCTAGGATTGGGGTAATTTATCTGGATCAAGTTATTCCCTAGCCTAAATAAATACTCATTCCTCCACTGACAAGATATCATCATGGATCTACCAGCCTTTGATCATAACCTTCATCAGTCCGATACTACCCACAATTTACATACTCATGCGGATTCGTCGCTGGATTTGCACGACCACCAAGATTTGTTAAGCGACCCTAATTTGGGAGTTCACCACGATCCCTTTGTCCCATCTAATATCAGCATTTATGAGCCTCATCATATCCATAATGCTTTTGAGCATCAGGGTTTAGCAGATTATCAACCCCATCACGCTAATGGTTTATTAGACCATCAATATTCTCAAGTTGATCATCCTTCTCATTTTGATCAAGGTTTTGAGAGCCAGCACTTAGCAGATTATCACCCTCATCATGCTAACAGTTTCCCAGACCATCAATATTCCCACGCAGATCATACTTCCCATTGGGATCATCTTTCACAGCGATCTGGTTCTGAGACGGCTTCTGAGTTATTAAGTAAAGCCAATGAACTAGAGAAAAAAGCTAACGATAGTTTAAGTAGTTCTCAGAGTCACAGTAAAGAAGCCGATTGGCATCGTGAGCATAAAAACCAGTCAGATGCCTCTAGTCATGGGAAAGAAGCCCAAAATGCGATGGCTGAATCTGAGAAATATCAGGCGGAAGCTCAAAAGTTAAGGGAACAGGCGAAAAAAGTTTAAGTTTCAGCCTTGAAAAATCTCGTATTTGCTCAAAAGTAATTATCATTAACTTATTGTGGAGAATTTTAAAATATGCCCTTAGATAAGATAGCTGCTGATGCCTTAATTTATGCCGGTGGTGCAGCTTTTAGTGCGCTGGTATCGAGTGGAAATAATGCTTGGTCAGCATCAGAAAATCGTAAATCTTCTGAAAGTATCAGTCGGCTAAATCGGGATTCTTCCGAAGAAATTGCTCGATTAAGTAGAAAGCATTCCGCAGAATTGCAATATAATCAATTAAAATTTTCCGTATTGCAACAAAGAGAAAATCAAGAATTTCAAAGAGAATTAGCTGAACTTAACCACGAAAGAGCGAAGGAAATTGAGGCTTTTCGGGCGCAGGTTAACTTTGCGATTAATCAAAAAAATCTGGATTTTCAAAAATGGCGTTTTGAGCAGGAAAAGAAGATTCAGTATGATATTTTGCAGTTACAGCAAGATTTTCAGCGTGATTTGACCCAAATTCAGCATCAAAATGCTTTAATACAAATGCGGGAAAGGCTTAGGGAAGATAAATCGCCTATCGCCAATTTAGCATCTGATTTACTGGAAAATTCTTTCGCTCATGGCATAATGCCTTTAAAAGTGCTACTTGCACCCCCTAGCTTAGATTACGATCCCAGTTCAGGCAAACCCTATCAAGCTAGTTATGAAGGGTTTTTGTCTAAGGAAATTGAGCAATTTCTTCATCAGGGTTATTTGAATAGTAAGCAATATCCTGTCCAGTTATTAGATAAAGCTTGGGAATCCAATAAGCGGGGCGGTGGGTCGGCTCTGCAAGCGCTTCATGCACAATTAAAAAGTATTCCTATTTTAGTTTTAGAGTCTGAAATTCCCTTGGGGGAACTCAATTTTCGTGCGGGTTATTGGTCGGGGGGCGATGTTTCTTACACACAAGCGACGATTTTATCGGGTCAGTCTGTTGCTGATTTACTGAATAATTCAGCGAAAAAAAGGGCTTTGGAGTGGGAAATCACTCGCCAGAAGTTACAATCTCTGGGTAAGGATGAAGCTTATATTAAAAATATGGGCGGAGTGAACGAGGAGAATTTACAAATTTTCTACAGAGAATTGGCAGAAAAAGAAGAGTTAGAAAAGCATGGCATTGATACTTCTAATTTGCCGATTAGCAAGGAATATAAAATTACCGACCAAGATTACAAGAGTTTTTATGAGTATCTGGCGGTATGGCATTGTTTAGTTATTGGACTTTATGCGGATATTCTCTTTTTGGGAAATTCTTGGGAAAATACACCTTTGTTACCGAGCTTGATTCCCTATTTGTTGGAAAAGTACAAGAATCATTCTTTTTTAACGTCGGAGTTTTGGCAGATGGGAATTTCAACCGTGGTCAAAGCTTACGGGCAATTTTACGATACTTTAAAATCGGATGCTCCCTCTTGTTTGCCTGAAATTCGCATGAAGTTGGCGTTATCTTTGGCTAATTTACCAAGTCAGTATCAGTATTTGGCTTTAGAGCAAGGTAATAAGGCTTTTTCTGATTGGTTACGGGCTAATAATGCGCCTTCGGACAAGGTTTTTGATCTCGACAATGACGCTGATTGTCAGCTTTTGAAACGGATTGTTTATCAAGAAGATAAGCCGTTTTTGGAGTCTTTAAAGTTGCTACTAGAGAAGGTTAAAGATGCGGACGGGATTGATGGAAGTCAAAGCGCGGGGATTAATAGTCTTTTGGCAGGTTGGCAATTATTAAATCGTTTTGGTAATATTCCCCACTTACCGGCGCTGGCGGCGGCAGGAGAGCCGATGATTGTGGAGGAAAAGTTAAAGACCAGTAAACCTAAGATTACGGAGAATTTTACAGAAATTTTACGCAACGGAATTGAATTAGAAATGATTGCGATACCTGGTGGTAACTTTCTTGTATTAAAACCAGAACCAACCGTAGTTAAATTAGATGCTTTTTGGATGAGTAAGTATCCCATAACACAAGCTCAGTTTAAAGCAATTATGTTTTTTAACCCCTCTTATTTTATAGGCGATAATTATCCAGTCGAACAAGTAACATGGGATAACGCTCAAGAATTTTGTGGTAGGTTATCAGAAAAAGTAGGGAGGAATTATTCATTACCTAGTATTAATCAATGGGATTACGCTTATAGTGCTGATGGCGCAAATCAATTGATTTTAGAGGTGAATAGTGAGTTCATAAACATTGGCATTGGAAGCACTAAATATAATTGTGAAAATCCATACGACAACACTTATCCTGTAGGGGGAAAAAAGCCTAACCCGTGGGGTTTATACGATATGTATGGCAATGTTTATGAATGGTGTCAAGATTCAGGCATTGGTGTACATGGTAGGAAAAGAATGGGAAACACATTTCTTTTTCGAGGTGGAAACGTAGTAGAAAAACGCAATTACTATACTGGTTCACCCGAGGGGATCAGGGTTGTATATGATTGTAGTGATTCAAGAGGTGCTGATCGTAATAGCATAGGAAACTTTACTTACGGACAAGATTGGGATTGTACAGAAGAGTTATGGGGAAAAATAGGTTTTCGCATTGTTTGTGTTCCATAGAATTTATCATGGCTTCCATGCTTGCGAGTTAATCCGCAAGCGCCGAATCGAAGCTCGACGGGCTGAGATTGCTACTAACGCTCAGGAAGTGTTTAGGGTTTGCTGAAAAAGTACGGGCGAAGCATTCGGATAGAAAATCTCCGGTTTCACCGATAGGTTACTGCCCGAATGCTTCGCCCCTACAGGACGCGGGCCGATGAAGACCCAAGGTTTTGAAGCACGATTCTCTCAAAATCTTGCACCTGTTTCACGAGAAAAGCCACAAAACCCTGACCTTGCCTACATTTCACATTTATTCAGCAAACCCTATTTAAGGCGGTAGAAATGGGAAGCGCTAAACAGGGAACCTTTGAAGAATTGAAATCTTATTTATTAGCGAATGATGATGAATGATTTTAGCGACGGATAGCAAATTTAAGAAAAGCTTTTCCTGACAAAAAATAACTTTTTTTCCGGCGGCTTAACCTAACGAAAGTCCACGATTTAACGATGTCTTAACGCTACTCATAATGTGTCCACATCCGCAGGATTTTTTAAATGACTAGAATTAAGCTTCTTAGGGTCTTTCTGCGCCTGTTTGGTGTAAACCAATTTCCACCTCACCATTCTAGCTCCTCAGCACATTCTTCAACCGGCGTTGCCAGTCCCTCCCGAATGGATTCTCGCATCCCCGGAATTGAGAGGAGATATAACGTTTCTTGTACCGATTTCCAATCCCCTTCAGATAGCAAAACTGCATTACCATCGCATCCCTCAATAATAATGGGTTCGTGGGAAACAGTCACTGAATCAATCAAATCCTGCAACTTTTGTTGAGCCTCATTAACCGGGATCATAACCCCTCCTAATTGTTTTCTACCAGTGCCGAAAGAAAATCCTCCGATAATCCTAGCGCCAATTACCCAAACCTGACTCCATTCGTAACTATCTCGGTGCTTACCCTAACGGCACTGGTAAGGCGATATTCTGACTTCATTCCAAACGACAAGTTTAAACAAATCTAAGCGCTTTCCTCACTAGATAATCGTCCTTCAATCGGTTCGTATTCATCTTCCAAGAGCCAGAGTTGAGCCTCTTCATAATCTGGAAACGCCTTGACGAGACGGTACTTTTCAGCAGGATCAAAAACATAACACCCCCTCGCCTTATCGATCAACACTAGCAGGATATAGGGAGGGGACTGCATGGAATCCACCCAAACTTCTAGGAAGCGCCAATTATCCTTCACTAGGTCGGGTTCGAGGAATTGCGTGATATTGGTTGTTTGCATTAATCTTAACCTCGCCGTAGAATAAAGAAGACTTTAAACCATCTGGGCTAATTCGACAACCAATCGCTTCGGCAAAGAATAGCCCATAGCGCTCATAGTTTCGAACATTGCCCGTGTATTCACCCCTTTCCATGATAGCCTGAATAACTCGTAGCATTGTATCTTCATCTTTAAACACATGAATAGCTCGTCCTCGTAACAGTAATCTCCGTGATTGTGGAGTATTCGGTAGATGTTTAGAAATATGCTTAGTGTCAAGAAAAATCTCGCGATTAATTCCGCTCATAATGGTTAGACTTCAAGGTCTCTAATAATTGCTGGAATCGGCAGGCCGTCTTCCGCTAAAGCCGCAATATAACCGGCAATAGCCTCTTTTATATTAATCAAGGCTTCTTCTTTCGTTTTTCCTTGACTAACACAGCCTTTGAGACTTGGACACTCCACAATCCAATAGCCGTCTTCGTCTCGATATACAATGACTTGCCTCATTTTTCCACTCGCTTTTTAAGAAGTGTTAATAATTACCCCTAATCATAGCAAGCAACTCAGCCAAATTTATTTACCGTTCCTGCATTAGCCTTCCCCCCAACGTCATCTTTAGATTTAGCCCCGGCGCTGGAGAATACTTACACTAGCGGCGTTGGTTTTTCGCAACCAAAGTAAATTACAGATATTAAATTGAGAGTAACTAAACTTGACAATCGGTTTAACAATGCGCTAGAGTAACTGAAACTTCTAGACTGTAACGCTGGCGGAAGGGAGGCTATTAATTTCGACTAAATTTCTTTACTACTAAACTAAGAAAATATAATTATGACAAACTATCAAACAGAAATCCGAATCAAAGTTCCTTTAGATGTTGCTGAAACTTATTGGAATGCAACGGAAGAGGATCGTCAAAAAATAGAGAAAAAAATCTCTTTTTATGTTCAATCTTCAAATTTATCTAGAAAAGAATCTCTGGACAAATTATATAAAACGATGGCTACTATTGGACAAAAAGCACAAGAGAGAGGATTAACCCCTGAAATTTTAGAATCTCTCTTAAATGAAGATGACTAGACGCTTTGTTATCGATACCAATATTATTATCAGTTAATATCGAGAGATTACGCCAACGTTTTCGAGAATTTGTCAAGCTAGTGAAAAAGTGAGCTTGAGAGCAGTTATCTTAATGCTGAGGTAGGAAGTTTTCGTTTTGGGGAGTCGATCGCCGGTCGTCCATAGCAAATTAGGTTACACTTTATCTTGATGAGAAAGGCTATAAACAAGACTATGTTAAGAAATGTAACCAAGGCCGAAACCCTTACTGTTGCCTTGTCTGCACAGTTAAATTTATTTTTGTCCGACTACCGATAATTCTCAGCCAGCAATTTATAAGCAGATCAATGTCATCTTGTCAAGTATTTGAACAATCAATTCAGATTAAAGCTAGTGCCACGACGGTAGAGCGTTGTATCACGGATTTGGAGTTAATGCGTCGTTGGTTGAATCCGGTGTTAGTTTGTGAACCTATCGGCGATTGGAAGACCGATATCGGTGGGAGAAGTCGTTTTTTGATTCAAATTCCCCTAATTCAGCCAACGCTGAAAAGTACGGTAATTGAGAGGGAACCGGGGTTAATTGTCTGGCAATTTGAAGGATTTTTTCGCGGATGCGATCGCTGGGAATGTCAACCCAATGATGACGGCACTTGTTTAATCAATCGTTTTGAGTTTGCGATTCCTAATCCGGTTGTGGGGTGGGGATTCCAGCAATTCGCCGCCAAATGGACTAAAAAGGATATGGAAGCGCAATTAAGAAGATTAAAACGAGTAGCTGAGGAAATTTATCTACTTTCAGCAACAAGTTAAGCTGATGGGGTGGTAAGCGGGGGGTTTTGGGGATGGGAGAATACCCTCACCCCCAACAGCTAACCCCTGATCCCTAATCGATCGAGATCGACTGGGGACTGTTGCCGTTATCCTGATTATTGTCGTTAAAACTGACTAATCCCTGCTCTTCTAACCATTTTTTGAGGGGATCGTCCGAAAGTTTCAAGCGCAGTAATCCAGAGGCAAAACCACCGAAAAAAGCGATCGGTTGTTGAATCAGTTCTTTAACAACGGGTTGTAATTCATCGAGAAACATCTTATTCTATCTCCTGATATTGTCACACCTATCAATGTTAAGTTAATTGAAGTGATTCTGTAAGACTAGCATGACTGAAACTCCCGACACGGTGAAAAAATCTTTCCGGCTGACCCCGTTTATTTTCCTAGGAATACTGCTCATCTGGCTAGGAATTAGGTTAATTGCTCCCGATAGCGTTAGTTTATTCGCCGGTAATCGTCCCGATTATTTGGGAGTCAGGGAGGGTAAACTGGCTCCTTGTCCGGTCACTCCTAATTGTGTTAGTAGTCAGAGTCAGGATCAGGCTCATGCGATCGAACCCCTTAGTTATCAGGGTAGCGGTGAAAAAGCGATCGAGCAATTAGCTAAAATTATCGCTTCCCAACCGAGAACTAAAATTATTAGCCAAGATAGTAACTATCTCTACGCCGAATTTAGCAGTCAATGGATGGGATTTGTCGATGATCTAGAATTTTCTCTTAATCCTAGCAAAAATGCGATCGATGTTCGCTCGGCCTCCCGGTTAGGAGAATCGGATTTAAATGTCAATCGAGAACGAGTGGAAACCCTGAGAAAACTCTTTTCAGTGATTAGTAAACAGTAATCAGTAAACAGTGAACTGACTCGGAGAATAATATAAGAAAAATTATGTTTCGTCCCCAACCGATACCAGCAAAAGCAGGACAGGAATCCGTCTGGGATTATCCGCGTCCCCCGCGCCTAGAATTATCGCCTAAACACCTAAAAATCATCTTTAATGGGGTGATAATTGCCGATACTAAAAGCAGTTATCGAGTTCTAGAAACCAGTCATCCTCCAGTTTATTATCTACCGCCCCAAGATATTAAAATGGAATACCTGCAAGCCACAGCAGAAAAGTCTTTTTGTGAGTGGAAAGGTCTAGCGGGATATTACAATATCACCGTTGGGGATCAACAGGCAATTAACGTCGCTTGGTATTATCCAGATCCGACACCAGAGTTTCAAGCAATTAAGAATTATCTGGCTTTTTATCCTGCCAAAATGACCGCTTGTTATGCCGACGGGGAATTAGTACAACCGCAACCGGGCAACTTTTACGGGGGATGGATAACCTCCGATGTGGTTGGTCCATTTAAAGGCGTTCCCAATAGTTGGGGCTGGTAATCACGTTAAGTCCTTTGGGCATTATGCTACTTGTCAGAAGGGGCAAAAGGCAAAAGGCAAAAGGCAAAAGGCAAAAGGCAGGAGGCAGCTTTTTTCTTCCCACTTCCCACTTCATAATTCATAATTTATAATTCATAATTCCCCTTAACTCCTAGTTTCTACTTTTTACGAGAAATTATGACTATATCCCAACCCGATCTAGAACCCACTTGGATGACGATTATTCGCCTCTTGCGCTGGGATAAACCCGCCGGTAGGTTAATTTTGATGATTCCCGCTTTATGGGCGGTATTTTTGGCGGCAGACGGGGTGCCACCGCTACCCTTGATCGGGGTGATCGTTTTGGGAACTTTGGCTACTAGCGCCGCCGGCTGTGTGGTGAACGATCTTTGGGATCGGGATATCGATCCACAGGTCGATCGCACTCGTAACCGTCCTTTAGCGGCCAGAGCTTTATCGATCAAGGTTGGTTTGATTATCGCTCTAATTGCTTTCTTTTGCGCCGCAATTTTAGCTTTATATCTGAATTTCCTGAGTTTTTGCCTATGTTTAGCCGCCGTTCCCTTGATTATCTGCTATCCTCTCGCCAAGCGTTTTTTTCCTGTACCCCAATTGGTTCTTTCTCTCGCTTGGGGTTTTGCGGTTTTAATCTGTTGGAGTGCCGTCACTGGGTCGTTAAATAGTAATACATTTATATTATGGGGAGCGGTGATTTTTTGGACATTGGCATTTGATACAATTTATGCTCTGTCCGATCGAGAGGATGATCTCAAGGTTGGTATTAACTCCAGTGCCATATTTTTCGGCAAATACGCCCCGGAAGCCGTGGGGGTCTTTTTTGCCCTAACAGTAGGTTTATTGGCTTGGGAGGGGCAAAAAATGCAGTTATCAGCTTCTTTTTGGCTAGGGTTGGGTCTAGCGGCGATCGCTTGGTTGCGTCAATACCGGCTGTTACGTCAATCGGATTTACCTAAACCAGTTTATGGTCAAATGTTCGGCCAAAATGTTTGGGTCGGTTTTATTTTATTAGCGGCTATGATTGGGGGAAGTTATTTTTAAATAAGTAAATCGAGTAATTTTTGACTCTTTCGGTCTTCCCAAGCGTTTTTTAAGCTCGATCACGATAAAATCAAGTTAGTAAATTACTGCCCCTTAACTAATGTCTAACTCGAAATCTAGTAGCGTTTGGGATCACAAACCCCGTTGGTGTCAACCTTGGTCGATTTTGTTGACAGGAATTACCCTGATTGCCGGGTGTTGGTTTTTAACTCAGCGTCTCTGGTTAACTCTACTCCTATCTATTCCTATACTCCTCTGGTGGTTTGTCTTCCTAATTCTTTATCCAAGGACGCTGCAGCAACAGTTAAACACAGAAAGAATCGGGGAAAGCATTGATTAAAACAGGAAAGACAGGACAGGGATTTTTATCCTGTAATTGACTACTTTCATCTCCGCGAAAAGTGTTCCAACGGAAGGGAGCTTCTTTTTCACTCGACATCCATAAAAGTCTTTTTGCTCGCGTCATCGCTACATACAAAAGTCGGTATTCTTCAGCTTTTTTAAGTTGTCCAGCTTCTAACCAAGCGCTTAAAGGTGGGGGAATAATTGGTATGCTGTCGGGGTTTAAATAGCGTTGATGGACTGCTGCTCGAATTTGCGCTCGTGCCACTTCTGCGAGGGTAAAATCTCCCAAAAATTTCGCCCCATTGGGTACCCAAGGTTTGCCAGGAATAATATCTTCATGAAGAAAGGGAATAAAAACATAATCCCAGTCTAAACCCTTGGCTTTGTGCATAGTAATAATTGTCAGTTGTCCGGGACGAGTATAACAATCATCGTTATCTTCTTCCACTCCTTCAAAGCGCTCAGAGGCGATAATTTCATTAAGAGTATTAATTGTATTTTTGAGAGAACTATTACCAGCAGTTTCCTGATAAATACGGGCGGTTAATTTTTGCAATGTGGCTAATTCTGACCCTGAATATTGGAGAGTCATAGCGAAAAAAGACAGGAGTTGATAATGGGGTAATTCTAATCTAGCTTTTAGTAAACTGCAGCAATAACGACGGGCGATTTTTTCGTTAGATTTCAGTTCAGGATCGAGGGGAGTGGGATAAAGAAATTGTTCGGGATAGGTAACTAAAGGATTTAAGTCTTGGGCAGTAATTAAACCCCTAAATTGTAGCACTTCTAAGGCCGCTTTGAGATAATCGGGAGAGTGGGGACGTTCGACAAAAGCTAATAGTTTCAGCATTTCGGCGGGAATTTGAGAAAAGCGATCGATCTCATTAGCTTCAAAAATTCTGATTTGATAACTTTTATAAAAATGGGCGAATTTTTGAGCAAAAAAGTGTCCTTGTCGATTTTCTCTAACGAGGATAGCGGCATTATGTTGAGGGTTTTCTTGAAGTAATTTAACTAGACGTTTTTCAATTAATTCTACTGTTTGATAAATGTCATCGGGTTGATAAATTTCTAATCCTTTTCCCTCCTTGACTGGATTAGGTTGGGGATCTTCGGCGCTGACGGGAAGAATCGCTTGAACTCGAAAAGGAGCCTCGGTAACTTTATGATTATCTTTTCCCTGTTTCCAATCTCGATCGACCCATTGTAACACTAAATTAGCAGCTTCAATAATTTTAGTATTGCTGCGACCTGCTTGGTTCATAGTCGATAAATTGCCTTCGCTTTGACAACTTTCACAAAACCAATTAAAGTAAACAGGATCGGCGGGGGTAAAGGTGGAATTAATGGCTTGATTGGGATCGCCGACGCGAATTAAATTAGGTATTTCTCCGTCATTATTTTTTGCTAAAATAGTAATTAGTTTTTCTTGGAGAGGACTAGAATCCTGTGCCTCATCTTCAAAAACTCCAAAGACAGATTTTTGCCATTGTCGGCGAATTTTTTCTTCCTCTAATACTCGCAAGGCTCCTAAAATCATGTCATCATAATCTATATAGTTTTTCTGACGCATCAGGATTTCATACTGTTGGTACAAACCACTAGCAATAGCGAGAATTTGATAATTATCGTCGGTATAGTGGCTTAATTCCCAGACTTGCTGCGGTGATAATCCCGAACTTTTTAGCTCATGAATGGCCGCATAAGCAAGACTAGGTAAAATTTCGGTTCTCAGCACCGATTGACGGCGTAATCTTTCGGTTTCTTCCCCATCAAATTCCACTCCTTCTAATAACTTTTGATAACGAATTGGGTCAGCAATTAGCCATTTTTCCACTGAGTTTCTAATAATTCTATGGCTAGGAGTCGGAATAACTAAGGTAGAAGATTCGAGGTCTAATCCCGATAATTCCGGGTAACGACGGGCCAATTGTAGAGCCAGTCCGTGCAGTGTTTGAACGCTGAAACCTTGGGCCGAAAGTTGTAAATCTTGCAAGCGTTGTTTAATTTTAGCTTTAATACTAGCGGCAGCCGAGCGCGTGTAGGTGACAATAATTAACTGTTTTTTAGCATGAAGTTGCTCACGAGCAATAACCATAGCGGCAGCTACGGCCAAACTGTGGGATTTTCCCGCTCCCGGCACCGCAGAAATGGCCATTTTTCCCCCATGCCAATCGGCTAATTCCTGTTGTCCGGCTCGCAGTTGTTGCCGGAGACTGACCAGTAAATTTTCTCGATTAATTACTTTAGTTTCGCTCATTATGCCCCGCCAATTTTATTTTTAGTTTAATTGTATTACTATTAACACTGTCCACTTAAAACTGTAATCTGATAACTGATCACTGATCACTGATCACTGATATATAGCCAATTTTGTTGTACTTCTACCCGAATTTTGCCGGTTAAGGAGGAAGTGGCATCGCGATTAACACCAGTAATGAGATTAACCACTGACTCAACTTCGGCAAAATTAGGGGATGAGGGTAAATATTGAGCCAAAAATAAACGAATCACTCGTCTTTGTATCGCTAGAGGTAGAATTTGTAAAGGGGAGCGATCGAGTCTTTGTTGATCTAGATCGATAACCTGACGAAAAATATCCCGGGCAATACTATCTAAATAATCGCTTTCTGCTTCCAAAATTTCAGCAGTTTGGGCGAGATGTTTTTCGATTTGGGGATTTAAATTAGTTTGCAGGTAGGGTAATAATTCCTGACGGATGCGATTGCGAGCATAGCGTAAATTCTCATTAGCTTGATCGCACCAGATCGGTAATTCTCGACTTTGACAAAAAGCGAAAGTTTCCCCGCGAGTGACATTTAAGAGGGGACGGACTAAAAAAATATCCGGGGTTAAACTTGTCAACCAAGTTAAGGCAGAAAGTCCATCACTACCGGCTCCGCGCGTGAGATTATAAAGAAAAGTTTCCGCTCGATCGCTCCTCGTGTGTGCCGTGAGAAGATAATTAAAACCCTGTTCTTGGGCGATTGTTTGTAAAGCTTGATAACGCCATTGTCGGGCCTTGGCTTCTGTTTCCGCCATCGGGGGTGCGGTGGCAATATAAACCGGTAATTGCCAAATTTCGGCGATTTTCCCCACATGAGCCACTAATCCTCGGTCGGAAGACCAACGGTGATCACAGTGAGCGATCGCTAGTTGCCAACCCCAACGAGAGCGCAAATCCAGCAATAATTGCCCTAAACAGAGGGAATCCTGACCCGCCGACAATGCCACTAACAGAGACGCATTTTTAGGTAGTAATTGTCCCTTTTTGACCGTGGTTTCCAGACGAGTATGGAGAGGTGTCCAAAAATTAGCCAAAATTTTTAGATTTATTTACTTGACAAATGACAGATAACTAGAAAAGGAGAAGGGAGAGGAAATTATGAATTATGAATTATGAATTATGAATTGGGAAGTATTTTCAGTGAACAGTAATCAGTGAAAAGAAATTAGCGAAGTTTTCACCTAACACTGTCCACTTAAAACTATAATCTGATAACTGATAACTGATAACTGATAACTGATAACTGATAACTGATAACTGATTTAACCTTGCCAATTAACCCAATCTTGGGGTTTTAGGAAGACATCATAGAGTTTTGCTTCTGGGGTGTTTGGTGCAGGTTGATAACAGTATTCCCAACGAACTAAAGGAGGTAAAGACATCAAAATCGACTCGGTACGACCGTTAGTTTGCAACCCAAAAATTGTGCCACGATCATAAACTAAATTAAATTCTACATAACGACCGCGACGATAGAGTTGAAACTGACGTTCTCTGTCACCGTATTCCGTCGAGCGCCGTTTCTGGACAATGGGAACGTAAGCGGGTAGAAAAGCTCGGCCACAGTCATTAATGAAACTAAAAATTTCTTCCCAGTTGCGCGGTTGTTGGGGAGATAATTTTTCTGAATAGATAGCGGCATCACTTTCGGCAAAAGGACCCCGATAGAGAGGGTCTAAACCGTCTTGGTAATCAAAGAAAATCCCGCCGATGCCTCTAGCTTCCTGACGATGATTGAGATAAAAATATTCATCACACCAGCGTTTAAAAACGGGATAATATTCAGGATGATGTTGGTCGCAAACCTGTTTAAAAGTGCGGTGAAAATGACTAGCATCTTCTTCAACCCCATAGTAGGGAGTTAAATCAGCGCCACCGCCAAACCACCAAACCGGACCTGCTTCAAAATAGCGATAATTGAGGTGAACCGTGGGAATATAAGGATTGCGAGGATGCAAAACCATCGAGGTTCCCGTGGCGTAAAATTGATGACCGGCAGCCTCGGGCCGTTGTTTGGCAATGCTAGGAGGTAATTCTTTCCCCCAAACTTCCGAAAAATTCACCCCTGCTTGTTCAAAAATTGCCCCTTCCCGCAAAACTCGCGAACGTCCGCCGCCACCTTCGGGCCGTTGCCAACTATCTTCGATAAATTTTGCTTGTCCATCCACTTCTTCTAATCCCCGACAAATTTCATCCTGTAGGGATTTCATAAATTCACTGACGCGGCTACGGCTGTCACTGGCGGGCAAATTGGCAAGGGTGGCGGTTGTGGTGAATGCAGTCATACTCAAGGATCAAAATTGATAACTCAGTGATTATATTACTACCGGGTGATGAAACGGACGCTCTTCGATACTTAACTTAACATTTAGACCGGTTAGGTGTTGGGAGTTGGGTGTTGGGGTTTTAGGGTTTTAGTTGAATTCCCCCATTTCCCCATTTCCCCTAAATCAATGTTAATTTCTAAGTCTCAACTGGGCATATTAGAATTAGTCCCGACCAAGAGACAATAACACAGACCCCCAATTTTTACCACTATGCCCTCCCGTCGAATCATCATCGGTGACGTTCACGGTCAATACGATGCTCTTTTGCAGCTAATAGAAACAATCGCGCCTCAAGAAAAGGAACCGGTTTATTTCTTGGGCGATTTAATTGATCGTGGTCCCAATAGCGCCCAAGTGGTTGAATTTGTCCGTCAAAACCGCTATCGTTGTCTATTGGGCAATCATGAACAGATGCTGCTAGAAGTGTTGGGCAGCCAAAGAATGATGGGGGAAATGTTGCCAGGTTGGCTTTATAATGGCGGTAATACTACTCTTTTTAGCTATAACCACAAAATACCGCAAGATCACATCGATTGGCTGAAAACCTTGCCTCTTTACCTCGATTTAGGCGATATTTGGCTGGTTCATGCTGGGGTTCATCCCCATTTACCCCTCGAAGAACAAGATGCTACTCATTTTTGTTGGATCCGCGATGAATTCCACAGTATGCCGGAACCTTTTTTTAGTGATAAATTAATTATCACTGGCCACACGATTACTTTTACTTTTCCGGGGGTAAATCCGGGGCAATTAGTCGCCGGTGCCGGTTGGCTAGATATCGACACGGGAGCCTATCATTCCCACAGTAATTGGTTAACTGGATTAGATATCACTAATCGTTTGGTTTATCAGGTTAATACCAAAGATAAAACCCTGCGAAAATTTGATTTAGAAGATATAACCACCTCAATTAATCCTGCCGAAGTCTATACTAAAAGAATGCAGCCCACCCCTTAAAAATAACTGTTATTAACAAAAATATAATTCTCGGACAGGGAATGATATCAAATCCACCCAGATAGCTCAGATATTAATCCCTGGATTGAATAACGCGAACCAGCAGCTTAGGCTATTGGGATTCTTTGATCGTAGGTTCTCAAGAGCGGTAAATTGAATAAAGAATTGTCCAGCTTTCTTTCACCCATGACTCTCCCCTCGGATTTTCCCCTAGAACCACCGGCTACCAATAAAGATCCCCATCGTGATTATCGCGGACTCGATCGCGATAAACTCACCCCCATGTACCAGCATTATGTGGAGGTAAAAGAAACCTATCCCAATGCCCTTTTACTCTATCGTGTGGGCGATTTTTTCGAGTGTTTCTTTCAGGATGCGGTGATTATCTCCAGAGAATTAGAATTAGTTCTCACCAGCAAGGAAGGGGGTAAAGGGATTGGGAGGGTCGCCATGACCGGGGTTCCCCACCACGCCCTAGAGCGCTATAGTCGTTTATTGGTGGAAAAAGGCTATGCAGTGGCGATTTGTGACCAAGTAGAGGATTCAACGGAAGCAGCCGCCGAAAAACGGCTCGTAGAACGCGCTATCACCAAACTGCTCACCCCCGGAACCCTCACCGATGAGGGAATGTTAAACGCAAAAAAGAATAATTTTCTAGCTGCTGTGGTGATTACCGGAGAAAATTGGGGATTAGCCTATGCAGACATCTCCACCGGAGAATTCTACACCACCCAAGCCAGTGATTTAACGGCTTTAAGCCTAGAATTAACCCGTTTACAGCCCTCGGAAATCCTTTTTCCCATCAATGCCCCCGATTTAAACCGTATTTTGCGCCCCGGGGAAAAATCCGACCATCTCCCCCCCTGTTTACCCGATAGTTTTTGTTATTCTCTCCGTCCCCAAAATATCTTTACTCTCACAGAAGCGAAAAATCGTCTCCTAATCACCTATAAAATGCGTTCCCTAGAGGGGATGGGCTGCGAACATTTACCCCTCGCTATTCGCGCAGCTGGAGGCCTCTTAGAATACATTGAAGATACCCAAAAAGCCAATCAAGTCCCCCTACAACCTTTAAAAACCTACTCTGTCTCGGAATTTTTGATTTTAGATGGGCAAACCCGTCGTAACCTTGAAATTACCCAAACGGTGCGCGATGGTAGCTTCTATGGTTCTCTATTATGGGCGATTGATCGCACTTGCACGGCCATGGGTAGTCGCGCTTTACGTCGTTGGTTACTGCAACCCCTCTTAGATTCTCGCGGTATTCGCGCCCGTCAAGATACTATCCAAGAGTTAAAGGATAATCCTGCGCTGCGCCAAGATATTCGGCAAAAATTAAGGGAAATCTACGATATAGAACGTTTAAGCGGTCGTGTTGGCGCAGGAACGGCTAACGCCCGCGATTTACTTTCCCTAGCGGCATCTTTAGTCAAATTAGCCGATTTAGCGGCTTTGGTCGCTTCGGGAAATTCGCCCTATTTGAAAGCTTTACAGCAAATTCCCGCCGATTTAGAAAAATTAGGCCAGCAGGTGATAGCGCATCTGGTGGAATCTCCTCCGCTGCATCTGAAGGAAGGGGGGGTGATTCGCGAGGGAATTGATGCCCAATTGGATGCCCTGCGGCGCGACTATCAGGAAGTAATCGATTGGTTTAAGAATCTAGAGACGACAGAGAAAGAAAGAACGGGTATCAGTAACCTTAAGGTTAATTATAACAAAACTTTCGGTTATTATATCAGTTTACCCCGCAGTAAAGCCGATTTCGCCCCAAAAGATTATGTGCGTAAGCAAACTTTAGTCAATGAGGAACGTTATATCACCACCGAGTTAAAGGAGAAAGAAAATATAATTCTGACGGCAGTAGATGAATTAAATAAGTTAGAATACGAGATTTTTAGCGATTTACGCCGTCAAGTAGCTGAATTTTCCCCAGAAATCCGGGAAGTAGCCACAAAAGTCGCCGCTTTGGATGTGTTGGCAGCATTGGCAGAAATCGCCGTTTATCAGGGATATTGTCGCCCGGAAATCGCCGATGGTCGTCTTATCGATATTAAAGATGGTCGTCATCCCGTGGTGGAACAATCCCTTGGGGCCGGCTTTTTTGTGCCGAATTCGATTAATTTGGGCAATCAGGAAGGTTTAGAATATCCCGACTTGATTATTCTCACCGGTCCCAATGCTAGTGGCAAAAGTTGTTATCTGCGACAGGTGGGATTAATTCAATTGTTGGCCCAAACTGGTAGTTTTGTCCCGGCAAAGTCGGCCAAAATCTCCATCTGCGATCGCATTTTCACCCGGGTGGGGGCTGTGGATGACCTCGCTACCGGCCAATCCACCTTTATGGTGGAAATGAACGAAACCGCCAATATTCTCAATCACGCCACAGACAGATCATTAGTATTATTAGACGAAATTGGCCGGGGGACAGCCACTTTTGACGGGTTATCCATAGCTTGGTCTGTGGCGGAGTATTTAGCCACGGTACTGCAATCGCGGACGATTTTCGCCACTCACTACCACGAACTGAACGAATTAGCTTCAATTTTAGAGAATGTAGCCAATTATCAGGTAACGGTCAAAGAATTACCCCATGAGATAGTATTTTTGCACCAAGTACGACCGGGAGGCGCAGATAAATCCTATGGTATCGAAGCGGGGAGATTAGCCGGTTTACCAGCTTCTGTGATCGATCGTGCCATGCAGGTGATGGGTCAAATCGAAAAACATAGTAAAATTGCGATCGGTTTGCGTCAGGGAATTAAGAAAATTAAACCGGTTAAGTCGGATAATTCCCCCTCTCTGCAGCAGTTAGATATTTTTGATGACAGTAAGTAGGTATGTGTTAAAAATTATCAGACACCCCCCTTATCAAGGGGGGCAGGGGGGATCGAACCTAAAATCCATTTTTAATTTAATTATAACCAGCTACTTATCTTCAATAGCTCCGTAACCGTTGATCTATTTATGATGATCCAGTTAGTGACCAATGTACCATGATTTTTCTCCTTTAGCCCCTAAACGCATAAACATCATAACCTTTACATTGAGCCTGTCGAAATATAAGGTAAAGTGGAATCCAACCCGCGCGATTTCTTGGGTACTACCTTCTTCGGGTGGATGAGGTGATTGTATTCACTGAAACTCGGTTTTAACTTCCGTATCGAGAATCGTCCCTTTGACGTTAGCATCTTTAAAATTAGCCTCTTCAAGATTTGCCCAATCAAGAAATGCCCCTTCAAGATTAGCCCTTTCAAGATTAGCCCCTCCAAGATTTGCCCATTTAAGATTAGCCCATTCAAGATTAGCCCCGACCAGATTTGCCCTTTCAAGATTTGCCCTTTCAAGATTAGCACATTTAAGAATTGCCCCTGCAAGATTTGCCCTGACCAGATATGCCCCTTCAAGATTAGTCCCTTCAAGATTAGCCCCTTCAAGATTAGCCCCGACCAGATTTGCCATTTCAAGAATTGCCATTTCAAGAATTGCCCCGACCAGATTTGCCCCTTCAAGATTTGCCCCTTCAAGATTTGCCCCTGCAAGATTTGCCCCGACCAGATTTGCCCCGACCAGATTTGCCATTTCAAGAATTGCCATTTCAAGAATTGCCCCGACCAGATTTGCCCATTCAAGATTAGCCCTTTTAAGAATTGCCCCTTCAAGATTTGCCCCTTCAAGATTTGCCCTTTCAAGATTTGCCCTGCCAAGATCTCGATGTATCAACAGACAGTTTTGTAAATCAAGAAAACTGAGGCAATCTAACACAAACATATGCTTATAATCTATTCTTTGTCCCTGAAGACGGGCCAACCAATTGCCGAAAGCTTCAGGAGAAGGCCATTGAATGGAAAAAATTTCTTTGGTGACTCGCCCACAGGCATTAAATACCGCTAATAAAGCTTCCTCAGCATTGCGTGCCTGTCGCATTTCCTCCTGAAAATTGGGGCGGTTTTTTAAACCCTCCATCGGCATTCCTTTGACCAAAAGATATTTAATTAAATCACCCAGAGTTTTCTGCCACTGTTTCACTTCATCAGGGGACTGTAATTGCATTTGATTGACAACAAAACTAAAAAGATATTCATCTATTGCCGTCGGTCCGCATAAAGTCGCCCAGGCGATTAAAGCTTGTCTGGGATCATAGTCATTGTCATAATCATTTTCACTGTCTTGTAATTTCTTATGAATTTGCTTAACTCGGTCAACAATTCTGCGGGCAGTTAAATATTCACCAAAACTTTTATGGGTAAATTCAAAGGTTTTTTCGCTGCCTCGTAAATCGCCACTTTCTCGAAAATAAAAGGCTGTTAAAAGACGGGTGATACTCCCTTGGGAATCGCTTTGAAAACTATCTTGGAAATTTTTTAGGAGATTTTTTAAGCCATTATTTTCACAATGTTCTTCAATCTCTCTCACGGTGGTGGTTCTACCATTACCATGCCAACAGGAAAGGGCAATTTCCATTAAAATTAGCACAAAATCTTTTTCTGTAATCCCTTCTATAGCCCGGTGGCCTGGACTATTTTTTTCATAACCTCGCTCATAGACTGCCTTGAGCAAATTTTCATAAATATTATTGAGGTTAGTTTCTTGGGAAAATTGAACCTCGTCTCGTTCAAAAGTGAGAGCAATAAGATAATTTAATAGCGGTTGAGCGGTAATTTCTTGTAAATTTTCCCCCGATAATTCCGGCGGTAATTGTGCATAGTTTTTCCCTTTAGCTTGCCCATACTGTTGCCACCATTGATGACGTTGATCGACTTTTAATAAGTTATCGTCATCGCTAAAATTATCGCTTTTATCAACCCAATAGGGTAAAATAGTGATAATTTGCTGAGGTTTTTTAAAATTATTTTTATTGGATTGTACCACCACATCACGCCCGCTAATCAACACTTGTAAACGGGTTTTATTGTTATTAAAACTTTTGACCTGATCTCGTACTTCATTAATAAAATTTTGGACGACTTCTTGGGCGATTTTTCCCTGCATAGATAGCTCATCTAAGCCATCAAAGATAATTAGTAACCGTAAATCTTGATCGCTCGGTTCTAGGGGATTTTCTGGTAAAAAACCGTCATGTTGAACAAAAGTTTTAACTGCTGTTACTAAATCGGTGGAGAAACTCAAGCGATGCAAGGGAATATATAAAACTTGTTTTTCTAAGCGAGCTTGTTGGGCAGCAAATACTTTACAAAAGGACGATTTTCCACTACCCGGCCCACCGGTCAATAAACGGATAGCATCATCGGATTTTGCCGCTTCTAACCATGTTTCTAACTGCTCTTGGAGTTTGATAACAATGCGTTTAAATGATGGCTCTCGATGGTCATCTTTGTCTGTGGTGGCTTTTATTTCTTCTTCTTCATAAAATCCCCGTAGAGGTACATAAATTTGCTTTAAACTAAAAGCTTCCCAAAAAATAGGTTCATCGATCTGTTTTTGCAACCAAGCTCGATAATGTAACCAGCCTCTTTCTCGTTTCCAAGCATTGTTAAAAGGAGTGTCGATTTCATCTAAAAGCAGACTGTATTCATCTCGTTTATCTTTCCATTGTTCCTGCAATGCTGAGACAAAATAAGCTGGTAAACGGTTACTTAGGCTCTGTGCTTCCTGGGAATTACTGATTAAATTATTTGTTGTTAACCACTGTAAAAAAGCTGCTTGGATTGGTGCGACTATAGGTAATCTTTCGGGATGCTCAAAAAAATCTCGATCGAGAATTAATTCCTGCTCTTGTAAAGAGTCGGTAATCTCAGTGTAAAGTTCTTTTAAAGCCAGCTTTTCAACTTCTTGGGGCAGTAAATCAGCATTACTTTTAAGTAATCCTTTCATCGCTTTCATTAGCGATTGACTTATTAATAAACCCGCTAATTCCCCCGGAGTCCGACTTAAACCAAGAGCATCTAAAACTTCTACTCCATTTTCGGCCAGATCATCCCACTGCAAAAATGCCCCGTTAAGAGTGGCTTTTCCCAGGGTACTAAAGAGACTTCTCAGATTGACTTTAACTTGTCGTTTCCAGATATTTTGGGGTTTGGAAACAGAAATTCCAGCAGCTGATTCGGACATAGAACAAAGCGATCAATTCATGTAGGATTAATATTATTATATTACACTTAAGTTGGCAGGAACAACACTGTATTGAATCTTCTTTTTGGTATTGGCAGTGTTATTTTTTGTTAATTAAAACTGTAAAAACTTTTTAACTTGTGTCCAAAGATTGGTAAAAGACTCTTTCATTTCCTCCTTAATTTTCCAGCGTTTAAATGCCTCTTCGTAGGCAATACCTTGATTTTGAAAAGTTTTCCAAGCGGAGAGAGAAAGAGGTAAACCCATCAGCAAAAAGATATAAATTGCCCAAGAAATTGTTCCCGCACTAATTAAATTAATGATAATAAAAAAACTATTAATAATCAGATAGCGAACGGTTTTATGTTTTAGCTCCTCGCGACGAAAGCGATCGAATTCTTGCCGTTTATAACTGAGCATTTTTGAATCTTGCCAGTCCTTTTCCGCCGCTTCTAAGTCTTTAACTTCAATGGCTAAATCGTCGGCAATTTCTAACAACTGTTGGCGGGTAATTTCTCCCTTATCCCCTTGACGGGAGATAGCCAAATAGAGAATTTCCTGCACATCCTCTTGACTGTAGGATTGGGGAGGGAAAAAATCGGGGTTTGGCATAGCGATAGAGAAAGAAATAGGTTCCTTCTCTATTATGGGCGATCGATTTAGCGATTGACAGTTAGACGAGACAGGGAGTTTTTAGCTGATTCATCCATGCTTCTAAATCCTGCAAAGAGCGCTCGGCATATTGACCGTAACGTTCCCGTTTATTGCGGATTTTTCTGGTAAAATTCGGCAAAATGCCAAAATTTGGCGGCATCGGTTGAAAATGTTTCGGTTCGGCACTGCTGATAAACTCAAATAATGACCCCATCATCGTTGTGGTTGGCAATGTCACCGTTTCTAATCCTAAAGCTAAACGAGCGGCATTAGTTCCCGCTAACCATCCCCCAGCAGCCGCAGCCGTATAGCCTTCCGTGCCGATTAACTGTCCTGCCGCTAACAGCGTCGGTCGCGATTTAAACTGGAGACTGGAGGATAATAACTGGGGAGAATTGATAAAGGTGTTTTTGTGCATCACCCCCATGCGGACAAATTCGGCCTTTTCTAACCCCGGAATCAGACGGAAAACTCGTGTTTGTTCACCCCATTTTAAATTAGTTTGAAATCCCACCATATTCCACAATTGCCCCGCTTTATCTTCCATTCGCAACTGTATAACTGCGTAGGGACGTTGATCCGGATATCTGGGATCCGCTAATCCCACCGGTTTCAGGGGACCAAAACGCATGGTATCCTCTCCCCGACAGGCTAATTCTTCGATTGGCAGACAAGCCTCGAAAAATTTGGCATTTTCTCGCTCAAAATCCTTCAATTCTGCCTGTTCTGCCTGTTTTAGTTCTTGCCAGAAATGCAGGTATTGTTCCCGATCCATGGGACAATTGAGATAGGCGGCCTCACCTTTATCGTAACGGGAGGCCAGAAAAGCGATCGATTGATCAATAGATTCCCCTAGAATAATCGGACTAGCGGCATCAAAAAAGCTCAGATAGTCCAGGCCGGCAAAATTTTGCAGATCCGCGGCCAAAGCAGCACTGGTTAACGGTCCGGTGGTTAAAACGACGATACCATCCCGGGGAATTTCCGTGATCTCCTGACGTTTTAAGGTGACTAGAGGGTGGTTAGCCAAGATTTCCGTCAAATTTCGACTAAAGACCCCTCGATCGACCGCTAAAGCCCCTCCTGCGGGGACACTGTGCTGATCGGCCTGGGCAATAACTAGAGAATTTAAGCGTCGTAATTCTTCATGGAGTAACCCGGTGGCGCGATCCACCGCCATGGCACCAAAGGAGTTACTACAGACTAATTCGGCTAAAAATTGGCTATGGTGGGCGGGACTAGAGCGAATTGGGCGCATTTCGTACAGGATCACGGGAATACCTGCTTGGGCTATCTGCCACGCCGCCTCAGTCCCCGCTAATCCTCCACCAATTACATGAATAGGGCGATCGATCATAGTTGGGAGAAAATGGCTAGAGTAGGACTATTTTAGCGTCAGTTCCGAGTCACCAAAAAATAGGACCAGCCTAGGGCGATCGCATAAAGATTGGGGCTGATCGCAAACTCAGGTTATAATATAAGAAAGGGATGGAATACTATATTTTATCTCGTCACGGTTTTTGCTTTCGAGAAGGTGGCAACACCGCCCCACTTTCTCACCATCTCCGTCCAGATGGGCTAGTTAGCGGTTTGACTTCTATGAACACCAATTATCTTGAGGAATACCAAAAATACCTAGCCGAATGGCAGAAAATGCTTCTGTCCGCTTGGGGTAATGGTCTTCCCTCGACTACACCAGTGTTTGAGTTTCCGGAAACTTTGGTTAAATCCCTCGAATATCAACAAGAATGGGTGAAATCCTATCTAACCGCCCAAGAAACCGCCACCAAAGTTGCCCTCGATAGTCAGAAACAATTCTGGGATAGTTATTTCGGTTTTGCTCGTCAGTCCATGGCTGTAATCAATAAACCAGCTTAATTAGGTATCAATTGGCTAGATAGTTCGATTGGTGACTTAACTTCCCTTAAAAAATAAAATACCTCAAATACAATCCCCTCTGGCTCTGTATTTGAGGCTTTTTTGGGTTTTATTACCTTTAGGCAATTAGGGAATTTTGGGGTTTAGCAAAAATCATCCGTCCGGCCGAGGTTTGCAGTGCAGATGTCACCACTACCCGCAATTCTCCCCCTAGATAATCTTTCCCTTCTTCTACCACCACCATCGTGCCATCTTCTAGATAACCGATGCCTTGGGTGGGTTCTTTTCCTGCTTTGAGAATTTTCAGATCCAAAGTATCCCCAGGCAAGTAGATCGGGCGTACTGCTTGGGCGAGATCGTTGACATTCAAGATGGTGACTTTTTGCAGATTGGCCACTTTACTGAGATTATAATCGTTCGTGAGCAAGGTGGCGTTAATTTCTTGGGCAAGATGGACTAATTTAGCATCTACGGTGCTAATATCCTCATAATCGGCGGGATGAATGATAATGCGATCAGGGAATTCTTGCTGCATCCGGTTTAAGATATCTAATCCTCGTCTTCCTCTGACTCGTTTTTGGTCGTTACTGCCATCCGCTAACTGTTGCAATTCCTGAAGGATAAATTGGGGAATGAGAATCTGTCCCTCGATAAATCCTGTGTCTAACAATTGTTCGATACGACCATCGATAATACAACTGGTGTCCACAACTTTGGTGGCGGCCGCTTGCAGGGTTCCTTCTGCCACTAAAATTGATTCCATACTATTGGGGTTAATCAGACGCAAAAAAGTGCGACCGTGGGTATCAGCTAAACTAACCCCCAGATAGGAAAACATAATACTGCCTAAAATGGCGATTATCGGCTTAATAAACGAGAATTCTCTGGGAATCGGTAGGAAGAAAATCGGAGCTAAGATCAGATTCGCAATTAACAAACCGATAACTAGACCGACGGAACGGGTTAAAATAACTTCGATCGGAGTTTGTCGTACTTGAGTTTCTAGACGACGATAGGTAGTTTGGGCAACTAAACCAAGAGCTAAACCAATAATTGAGGCAAAACCCGCCGATAACCAGCGTAAAGCTTCAATATTGCTGATTTGCGACTGGACAGCAACCGGCAGCAAGTCCACACCACTATAACCAATACTGGCAACAGCGAAGACGAATAGTAAAATTATGACAGCATCAAGCATGGGGATAATACCAGAGGGGATAGAGGGGAATGACGGTAGAAAAATAATGAGTATGGATACTTTTACATTATATCCGTGGGCCTCTCCTAATTTGTGTCGGGAAAGTTGCTTTCATTCTAGGAGATGTTCTCCCCAGCCATAATACATCTTAACGAAGATAAACGAAATTATAGCCGTTGGGAGTCAGCCTTGAATCAGTTATCAGTTATTAGTTATCAGTCATCAGATACGAGTTACAGCGTTTCTCAGATAGATGAGGTTCGTTCTTGCAGCTAAAATACTTGATTAGCAAGGCTTAGTCTGTACCTCACCTTGACGAGAAAGGCTGTATGAGTTCACTGATTACTGATTACTGTTCACTGATAACTGCTTTAATGCCCTATTTTCACCCCGTAACCTCGGTTTATATTCATATTCCCTTTTGTCGTCGGCGCTGTTTTTACTGTGATTTCCCGATTTTTGTCGTCGGTAATCGCACCAATCCGGCGACTTTTCCCCCTGTGGTGGAGTATGTGGAAATATTACAAGAAGAAATTAGCCTTAGTCAGGGGACGGGGAAACCCCTAGAAACAATTTTTTTTGGGGGGGGGACTCCTTCCCTATTACCGGTGGAATTATTAAGAGCAATTCTGGATACTTTAGCCAAAAAGTTTGATTTTGCGGCCGATATAGAGATTTCTATGGAGATTGATCCGGCTACCTTTAGTTTAGAACAATTACAGGGTTATCTTAGCGCGGGAGTCAATCGGGTTAGTCTAGGAGTACAGGCTTTTCAAGAACCATTATTACAGGTTTCTGGTCGATCGCATACTGTTAAGGATATCTATCAGGCAGTGGAATTAATTCAGGGATTGGGAATAGTTAACTATAGTTTGGATTTGATTTCAGGATTGCCACAACAAACCCTGACAGATTGGGAAAATTCCCTAGAAAAAGCGATCGAACTGCAACCGGCCCATCTTTCCTGTTACGATTTGGTCTTAGAAGCGGTTACTCCTTTCGGTAAACAGTATCAACCGGGGAAAAAACCCTTACCCGATGATGAAACCACGGCAAAAATGTATGTTTTAGCCGGTGAAAAACTAGCTTTAGCCGGTTATCAACATTACGAGATTTCTAACTATGCTAAACCGGGTTATCAATGCCGACATAATCGAGTTTACTGGGAAAATCGTCCCTATTATGGCTTTGGTATGGGGGCTGCTAGTTATCTTCATCAACAACGTTTTACCCGTCCGCGCAAAAGTCGCGACTATTTCGCTTGGGTAAAAGAAGGCTGCCCAATTGACGTGGAGAAAAATAGTTTTATCGATGATCTTCTCGAAACCTTAATGCTAGGGTTAAGGTTAGCAGAAGGTGTGAGTTTACCCGCGATTGAAGCTAATTTTGGTTCGGAAATCAAAAAAGCAATTTTAGAGGTCTTAGAGCCGCATAAACAGCGTAATTTAGTAATAATTGAGGGGGATAGCAGGGTCAGATTAAGCGACCCCGAAGGTTTTTTGTTTTCTAATCTAGTTTTAACCGATTTATTCGATCGCTGGCAATAGTTAGAAACTATATTTTACTAGCGATAATGGATAGCTAACCAAATACAAGGGGGATTATTGCTAGTAAATTCGACGCGATGTTTTTGGTGAGGAGGAATCAGCAGATAATCCCCCGCTTGCAGATTAACTTGGCTGCCATCTTCATAACTAATCTCAGCAAATCCCTGTAATAAAATCACCCATTCAAACTCAGATTGATCGTACCATTGACCCCGGGGAGTGGTTTGACCGGTGGAAATAATTCTTTCCAGACGAATAGCCTGACTTTGGGCTAAAATTTCCAGAATTTCTCGGTCAGGAATTAGTTCAGGTAAATCAAAAATTGAAGCTGCTATCATTAGTTATTGTCTCTTTCTGGATGAAAATCTTTAATCACCGTCGGTATTGCTGTTAAAATTTTCTCAACGATATCAGTAGGTCTATCTAGGTCAGAAACAACAATCCGAAGATCTGCTTCTGCATAAAGTCCTCGTCTTTGTTCTAATAATAATTCCAGTTTACTTTCTAAATCAGTGGACTGAAGCAAGGGACGAGAGGTATCTTTTTTTAAACGTTTAACCAAGACTTCGAGAGGAACATCTAACCAAATCATTAAACCGTGACGAAGATAACTCCAATTCATCGGTTTTAAAACCATCCCTCCCCCGGTGGCAATCACAGTTTTAGTCAGAGAGGATAATTCGGCCAAAACCTGGGTTTCTAACTCCCGAAAAGTCGCTTCTCCCTCGTCGGCAAAAATTTCCCTGATTTTCTTTCCCGCGACCCTTTCTATTAATATATCTGTATCAAAAAAACGATATTGTAACCGTCGGGAAAGCAACTCTCCCAGGGTGGATTTGCCAGATCCCATCATTCCTAGCAAAAAAACACTTAATCCCCGTAAGGAGTTAAAATCCGTTGAATTGTCCATAGTTAAAATTTAGCTGAATGTAGTCCTCGCTACTAAGGGACGATGTTTTGATAAGCATTTAGGAGTAAAAACCGCGAGATGAAATCAGAAAATCTTCTCAGAACCCCCATTGACACCGACATCGTGTCAGAATCTGGATAACCATGATACCATCTTGGTAATTAATCGACAAAATCAGCTTGATTAATTTAATCAAGTGGTGTGAGGAGTGTGAACACAGGAGTCTAAAATTCATGTCCAATCAACCAGCAAACTTTCCGGGTAACAGAAATCAACTCAAACCGATTAAAGTCGGGATTATCGGGGTCGGTAACATGGGACAACACCATAGTCGCATCCTGAGTTTATTAAAAGACGTGGAATTCGTCGGGGTGGCCGATGTCAACGTCGAAAAGGGTCTGGAAACTGCCAGTAAATACCGAGTCCGTTTTTTTGAAAATTATTTAGATCTCTTACCTAGGGTAGATGCGGTTTGTATCGCTGTCCCCACGCGGTTACACCATCGAGTCGGGATGGACTGTCTGCAAGCGGGAGTACATACCTTGATCGAGAAACCGATCGCCGCTAGTATTAGTGAAGCGGAATCTTTAGTCAATGCGGCAGCCGATCACGATTGTATTCTGCAAGTGGGTCATATCGAGCGTTTTAATCCCGCTTTCCAAGAGTTATCGAAGGTCTTGAAAACCGAGGAGATTTTAGCGATTGAGTCCCATCGCATGAGTCCCTATTCCCAACGCGCTAATGATGTGTCGGTGGTGTTAGATTTAATGATCCACGATATAGATTTAATTTTAGAGTTAGTCGCCGCTCCCGTGGTGAAATTAACCGCTAGTGGTAGTCGCGCTGCCACTGATTCTGGTTATCTCGATTATGTCACTGCAACCCTTGGTTTTAGTAATGGAGTGGTGGCTAATTTAACCGCTAGTAAGGTGACTCATCGTAAGATTCGCCGTTTAGCGGCCCACTGTAAAAATTCTCTCACGGAAGCGGATTTTCTCAATAATGAAATCCTCATTCACCGGCAAACCACCGCTAACTATAGCACCGATTACGGTCAAGTTCTCTACCGTCAAGATGGTTTAATTGAAAAGGTTTATACCAGCAATATTGAACCTCTACACGCGGAATTAGAACATTTTGTTCATTGTGTGCGCGGTGGGGACCAACCTTCTGTCGGTGGGGAACAAGCTTTAAAAGCTTTACGATTAGCTAGTTTAATCGAACAAATTGCCCTTGATGGTCGCGTTTGGCAACAATCGGACTGGAATTATCAATATCTTAATTCTCCCGTGATTACTGCTTCTTAATTGTTTTTACCCCAATTCTTTAAATGAGAGAATTGGGGTGAAGAACCAAAATTAGTTATCTGGAAAACTTTCCCAACATTTTTCTGAGGATTTTTTTCCACACCATTGACTTTCACAGGGAACTCCATCACCGTCTCCATCCATTTTGACATTGGGGCAATTTCTCAAGAAAAAAGTCGCTTCTGCACAGGAGGTCATCTGGGAACAGTGAGTTCTACCATCGCACCGAAATTTGGGACGATTATTGTTGTTAGCTACGGCTAAATTATTGAGGGTTTGATTGCCAGAAATTGGTGATTTTATTGATATTTGTTCGCTCAGAAAACCCAGAATTAAAATAACAATTACTTTTTTCATAAAATGCTTGCCTGATTCTCTGCTCTTATCATAGTACCAAATAGGATACAGGATAATAAATCAGAGTTATTCCCAGGTAAACGTTTGGGGGGGGTCAAGCAGCCAGTGGCACTGACTCTTCCGATTATTTGTTAGTATATGCAGAAAAACACCATGAAAATTAGCCCTAACGGACAAATCACTATTCCCCCTGATATTCAAGAAAAGCTTGGGTTGTTACCCGGTACAGAAATCCAGCTGGAAGTGATTGGGGATATCTTGCAAATTCGCAAGCCTAGAACCCTAAGCCGGGGAAAGCAACTGATTGCCGCTATCCGTGGCAAAGCAACTAGCCGTCTAACAACCAACGACATCATGCAAGCGACCCGTGACTCATGACCGACATTCTGGTAGATAGCAACGTCATTCTTGATGTTGTAACCGAAGACCCGCAATGGTTTGAGTGGTCGGCTCAAATGCTCACAAACTATGCGGAGCAAGGAAATTTAGTGATTAACCCAATTATTTATGCAGAAATCTCAATCGGGTTTAATCAACCCGAGGAGGTAGAAGCAGCCCTACCAGAAGACTTCTTTCGCCGAGATTCTTTACCCTATGCTGCAGCTTTTTTAGCAGGACAAAGCTTTTTGGAATATCGTCGTCGTGGAGGTGAGCGACGTTCTCCCTTACCGGATTTCTACATCGGCGCTCACGCTGCTGTCACTGCCATGTCCCTATTAACGAGAGATGTCAACCGCTACCGAACTTACTTTCCCTCAGTCTTGCTGATTACACCTTAGACAATTCGGTTAAATAATTGGTTATTTTTTCTTGCTCATGCAAATAGTACAAAATTGTTGCATAAACTTGTTCTAAGCTCAAAGATGAGTAAGTTTTGGCAATTTCTTCAGGTGTTTTAAGTAGGGAGGCACAATTATTTGTAGGATGGGTTAGCGGTAGCGTAACCCATGCGGGCGTTGGGTTTCATGCTTCAACCCAACCTACGTTCTGAATTTAAAAAATAAGCTTGCCTACATATCTAAGTTATTCCCTGTTTCCTATTCCCTGTATTTAGAGTAAAATTTCCCTGTGTTGAATTGCTAATTTATGGGCGGGAAAACCTTCGTACTCGGCTAAAGTTTTCGTGGTTTCTTTTAACTTTTCAAAGCCTTCAGGGGTGACATAAGCCAAAGTAGAGCGCTTGAGAAAATCATAAACCGAAACCGCCGAATAGGAACGGGCAAAACTTCCCGTCGGCAGCACAGCATTGACTCCGATGGCGTAGGTAGCCATAGAGGAAGGAGTATGATTTCCCAGGAGAATTTCGCCAGCATTTTTAATCTTGCCCAGAATGGCAAAAGGATTACTAACTAAAACCTCTAGATGTTCCGGGGCGTACTCATTGACAAAATCGAGGGATTGCTGCAAACTATCGGTTAAAATTATGCCCCCATAGGCGGCTAAACCCGCCTCACAAAATTCCCGTCGCCAATCTGGGAGTTTTTGCAGGTATTCCTGTGCATATTCACTAGCAGCGATCGCTAAATCTTCACAGTGGGTGACTAATAAAGCCGCCGAATCCGCCCCGTGTTCCGCTTCAATTAATAAATCCAAGGCCGCTAAACGGGCATCGGTGGACTCATCGGCCAAAACTATCGACTCACTTGGACCGGCCGGCAAACCCACATCCACAGTACCGAACAGTAACCGCTTGGCCGCCGCCCCATAGACGCTGCACGGACCGGTAATTTTGTCAACCCTTTTGATATTTTTTGTTCCCAAAGCCAAAGCGGCGATCGCTTGTACGCCCCCTAACTTATAAATTTCTCTGACTCCAGCCATCTGCGCCGCCACCAGAGAAACCGGCTCCACGTTGCCCTGTTTATCGGGGGGAGTGCAAACGACAACTCTTTCCACTCCTGCCACCATTGCCGGGATGGCTAACATTAACATCATCGAGGGAAAAGCGCCGCGGCCCCGGGGAACGTATAAACCCACATTGGGGATAGGAGAGATTTTTTCGCCGGCAAAGACACCGGTTTCAATTTCTGCCAGTAGTGTTTCTTCCGGCATTTGGCGACGATGTACCTCTTGAATATTCCGGAAAGCCTGTTCAATGGCAGTTTTTACTTCCGGTTCAATTAACTGAAAAGCCCGCTCAAATTCTGCCTCGCTGACTTTGATATTTTCTACCGTCGCACCTTCGTAGTCAAAACGCCGCACATAGTCCACAACGCCAGCATCTCCCCGTTCGCGGATGGTTTCTATCACCGTTTGAGCGACTTTGAGGGCGTTATCAATATCTAACTCGGCTCTTTTCTGAAGTTTTGCCCGTTCCGCGCTACTTAATTGCGAAAGTTTTAATATTCTGACCACTATTGCTGCTCCTACTGCCCCCGTCCTCTCAAGAATAACGGAGAATCTGATCTTTTTTGATTGTAACCTTTGGGGGAGTGCCGGAGAATTATGAATTATGAATTATGAAGTGGGGTAGTGGAGCATTTGGCTGAAATTTCCCTAAACCCCTATCACCTGACTGCTGACGACCGGCTACTGACTCCTGACGACCGCCGACCGATGTGACAGCTAATAGGTATAATGCAGATCATGTTTAAGCTCTCTTGCTGTTCTGTAAATGCGATCGCTCTTAGTTTATTATGGGGGGCGAGTGGTGCTGTGTGGGCAGAAACGGATTTAGACTTAGATCCGAAAATTCGGCAAGAAAGCCCGGTTTTAGAGCGTTGGTTAGAAAAAATACCCGATATCGCCGAAGATATTCGCCGCGATCCTAGTTTTCGCACTCGTATCCGTTTAGGGTATGCAGAGTTTCCTTCTACCGATAATTCCAGTGGCGTGATTTTGGGGGTAGAAGATGTGTTTTTCGGTCAAACCAGTTTAACCCTAAGCGGCGATTATCAGACGGCTTTTAACGGCAAAAGGACGGCAATAGGAGGAAATTTACAATACTATCTCCTCCCTTTGGGTGATTATGTCAATCTAGCTCCCATGGTGGGCTATCGTTACATTCAGACAGGAAATTACAGCACCGATGGGCTTAACTTAGGATTAAAGCTCAAATTAGCCCTTTCTCGCACGGGGGCGGCAGATATCACCGTCAGTCAGAGTTTTATCTCCCCCGGTGGTGATAACGAGGTGGGATTGACTACTCTTTCGGTTGGTTATGCGATTACCTCTAATTTACGTTTAGCCGCCGATATTCAAGCCCAAAATTCCCGCGCTCGTAAAGATAGCTCCGTGGGAATTTTACTGGAATGGCTGCCCTAATTAGGTTCGTGGGGGCAGCTTGTGGGGTGTAGGGTTTTACCGATTTTTGGGACGTTTGGCAAAGCTCGGTAAAAAAAGGAATTGGGAGAAAAAATTTTAATTCTGCGTCAAGGATTTTGCAAGGTGACTGGGCAACATTTTGGCATTCTGCTCAAATGCCCCTATCATGAAGTTGACTTTACTACCGATCGAGTTTAAAACTTATATAATCGTGGGTCTGAGGAGTGAAAACAGTGAAAAAAGTTAATTTTAACGGCCAACCTTTCCATTTTATCGGTATTGGCGGTATTGGGATGTCAGCCCTCGCCTATATCTTAGCCAAGCGCAATTTACCCGTGTCTGGCTCCGATTTACGTCCTACTCATATCACCCAACGGCTACAGGGAGCGGGAGCGCACATTTTCCACCGTCAAGAGGCCAATAATTTAGCTGTATTTCATTCTCCGGTCCCTCAAAACAGTAGCCAAACAGTTCCGCAAGTAATCTGCTCCACGGCGATTAATGACCATAATAAGGAATATCAAGCGGCCAGAGACTTAGGATACCCAATTTTTCACCGTAGCGACGTTTTAGCGGCTTTAATCGCTGATTACGACAGTATCGCCGTCGCTGGCACCCACGGCAAAACCACCACTAGCAGCCTAATCGGTTACGTTTTGTTAGAAGCGGGATTAGACCCCACGATCATTGTCGGTGGTGAGGTGGACGCTTGGGAAGGTAACGCTCGTCTCGGTCAAGGGCGTTTTTTGGTGGCAGAGGCCGATGAGTCCGATGGTTCCCTAACCAAGCACGCCCCGAAAATCGGCGTAATCACTAATATTGAGCTAGATCACCCAGATCATTACCAGAATTTAAGCGAAGTTATCGATACTTTCCATGAATTCGCCAATCAGTGCCAGATTTTAGTCGCTTGTTTAGATTGTGACACGATCGCCGAGCATTTCCGTCCGACAATCAGTTATAGTCTCGATCCCGAAAAAGGTGCCGATTACACCGTCAGCGAGATTATCTATGAACAGGGAATGATGAAAGCTTCCGTCTGGGAAAAAGGCAGTTATCTGGGACAAATGGAGGTGAAAATCCCGGGGCAACATAATATTAGTAATGCTTTGGCAGTGGTGGCCATCGGACGTTATCTCGGTTTAGAATTTGCTGTTATTGCCGATGCGATCGCTACTTTTGCCGGAGCAAAACGCCGTTTTGAACACAAGGGAGAGGCAAACGGCATCACTTTTATCGATGATTATGCCCATCATCCTAGCGAATTGTTGGCCACGTTAGCGGCGGCAAAATTGAAGGTAGAAGGCAAACAGTACCAACGTTCGATCGCTATTTTCCAACCCCATCGCTACAGTCGCACCACTGCCTTTTTAGAGGAATTCGGCTCCGCTTTCAGTTCCGCCGATGTGGTAGTCTTAACGGATATTTATAGTGCCGGGGAAGTGAATATCGATCACATCACCGGGCAGCAAGTAGTCGAACAGGTGAGAAAACACCATAAAAACGCCTACTATCACCCTGAATTGAGTTCTTTAGGTCAATTCCTGCTAGAAATTCTCCAACCAGGGGATCTAGCCATGTTCCTCGGCGCCGGCAATCTCAATCAAGTTATCCCCGAAATGCTCTCTCTTTACCGCGAACAATTAGCAGTTAGAGTATAGGAGTCGGGAGTCAGGAGTCAGGAGACAGGATTCAGGAGATTATTTTTATTTATTCTCCCCGCTCCCCGCTCCCTTCTCCCCTCTCCCTACTTCATAATTCATAATTTATAATTCATAATTTATAATTTCCAACCCCTAAAACCCTATGATTAAAACCTCTGTTTCTCTAGCTGATTTCACTTCCTACCGGGTGGGGGGAAGAGCGCAGTGGTATGCCGAACCAGTTAATCTAGAGGAATTAAGAGAAGTGTTCGCTTGGTTGCGATCGCAAGATTTACCCTTGACTGTTTTGGGGGCTGGTTCAAATTTACTAATCAGCGATCGAGGTTTACCCGGACTTGTCCTCAATACTCGCCATCTGCGATCGAGTTGTTTTGATGCCGAAACTGCTACGATTACAGCAGCGGCGGGGGAACCCCTGCCAAAAATAGCTTGGAGAGCGGCAAAAAGGGGCTGGAAGGGCTTAGAATGGGCGGTGGGTATCCCCGGTACGGTGGGGGGTGCTGTGGTGATGAATGCGGGGGCGCATACCTCCTGTGTGGCGGATCGATTAGTGCGGGCGCTGGTATTAAATCCCGATGGTCAGTTAGAAACTTTAAGCAAAGAAGATTTAAATTATAGTTATCGCAGTTCTTCTCTGCAAGGGGATCAACGTTTAGTTATCGAAGCCACATTTCAGTTAGAAGCTACCGATAATTGCGAGGAAATAATGGCAATTACTACCCATAATTTACGCCATCGCAAAAGTACCCAACCCTATGATCGTCCTAGTTGTGGTAGTGTTTTCCGCAATCCTAAACCGCAATTTGCCGGGGCTTTAATTGAGGGAATGGGATTAAAAGGTTATCAAATTGGTGGGGCGCAAGTATCAGAATTACACGCTAATTTTATCCTGAATATTGGTTCAGCAAAAGCCTCGGATATTCTGCGTTTAATTCGCCATGTGCAGGAACAAGTGTTTGATCGCTGGTCCCTCTGGTTAGAACCAGAGGTGAAAGTTTTAGGGGAATTTGACGGGATTTAACTATTTTTCTCGATAACTTGACTAGGAATGGATAAAGGCAAATAATCAATTAATCGATCGAGATCAAGACTCAATGTCTGATAACTTGTTATTGGTGGGGTAGGGAATCACCTAAGTCACCCTGTTGAATTATTGATTGTCATTAAAAATGTTTAAGCGATCGCTTTTCTTGCCCCTGTTAATTTTATCCCTTAGTTGTACGCTGCTTTTTAGTGCTTGTCGTCAACAAACAGCTAATAATCCTCCGGCAACGACCAATAATAATTCAGAAACTTTAAAACTTTTATATTGGCAAGCACCGACGATTTTAAATCCCCATCTCTCCACGGGATTTAAAGACTCAGAAGCGAGTCGCATTACCTTAGAACCTTTGGCTAGTTTCGATGAAAAGGGGGAATTAGTTCCTTTTTTAGCGGCAGAAATTCCTACTATTGAAAATGGGGGAGTTGCCCGGGATGGTAAATCGGTGACATGGAAGCTAAAAAAAGATATTAAATGGTCAGATGGTACTCCTTTTACTGCCAAAGATGTCATCACTACCTATAATTTTATTACCAATCCGAAAACTGGTTCTACTAGCGCTGGCAATTATGAAATAGTTAAAAGTGTGGAAGCGATCGATCCCCATACAGTTAAAATAACTTTTAAGCAAGTTAATCCCGCTTGGTCATTAGTTTTTGTGGGGACAGAAGGGATGATTTTACCAGCACATCTCTATGAAAAGTATAGCAATGAAACGGCACGCCAGGCCCCTGCTAATTTATTACCGGTGGGAACTGGCCCCTATAAAGTGGTAGAATTTAAACCGGGAGATACGGCAGTTTATGAACCAAATTCTTTCTTTCGAGAAGCGGATAAGTTAGGTTTTCAAAGAATAGAATTAAAAGGAGGAGGTGATGCAACTTCGGCGGCACGAGCGGTTTTACAGACACAGGAGGCAGATTATGCCTATAATTTGCAAGTAGAGGCCAAGGTTTTAAGTGATTTAGAAAAAGCGGGTCGGGGTCAGTTAATATCTAGTTTCGGTTCTTTGATTGAACGAGTTTTATTTAATCTGAGTGATCCTAATCAAGCTACTCCTGAAGGTGAGAGGTCTAGTATTAAGTTTCCCCATCCTTTTTTGAGTGATGTAAAAGTAAGAGAAGCTTTATCTTTAGCCGTTGATAGAGATACTATTGCCACGCAGCTTTATGGTATTACTGGGAAAACAACTCCTAATTTTATTGTGATGCCATCGGAATATAATTCGCCCAATACTAGCTATGAATTTAATCTAGAAAAGGCTAATAAATTACTAGATGATGCGGGATGGAAAGATAGTAATGGTGATAGCACTAGGGATAAAAATGGGGTAGAAATGAAATTAGTTTTTCAAACCACTGTCAATCCTCTCCGTCAAAAAACCCAAGAAATTATCAAACAAAGTTTACAAGCGATCGGGGTAGGAGTAGAATTAAAAACTGTTGATGCCAGTATTTTCTTTTCTAGCGATCCTGCTAACGATGACACGGTAGAAAAGTTTTATGCTGACCTACAAATGTACACTACCGGTAATAATAGTCCCGATCCGAAAGCCTATTTTAAAACCTTTACCTGTAGCGAAATTCCCCAAAAAGCTGATGGTTGGGCCGGGGATAATTATGCTCGTTATTGTAATCCTGAATACGATAAATTATGGCAAGCTTTTAGTCAAGAATTAAACCCAGAAAAACGGCGAGAAATAGGGATTAAAATGAATGATATGTTAATTAATGATTTTGTGATTATTCCCCTAGTTCATCGTGCCGATGTGGTGGCAATTAGCAATAGTTTGTCAGGGTTTGAATTAACTCCCTGGGATAGAAATACTTGGAAGATCAAAGACTGGAAGCGTAGTAAATAAATGCTGAAATACTTTCTGAAAAGATTATTATTTTCGATTCCCACTCTTTTAGCTATTAGTATGGTGGTTTTTGGCATTTTGGCCCTAGCGCCGGGGGATCCGATGGGGGAATTTGCCGCTAATCCTGCTATTACAGAAGCGGTGCGAGAAAATATTCGCAAAAGTCTCGGATTAGATCAACCCCTTCCCGTGCGTTATGTCAAGTGGTTGTTAGCATTTCTTCAAGGAGATATGGGCTATTCTTTCACCAGTCGCAGCCCAGTTTTTACCCTCATTTGGCAGCGTTTACCCACAACCCTCTGGATTGTCGGTATTGCCTATATTTTCGGGGTTTTAATTGCTTTTCCTTTAGGCGTAATTTCAGCAGTCAAGCGCTATTCTTGGTTAGACAAAATCATCTCTACTTTTTCGATGCTTGGCTTTTCTTTACCCACCTTTGTGACGGGATTATTATTAATAATTATCTTTAGTGTGCAGTTAAACTGGCTACCATCTTTTTATAACAGTACCCTAGAAATCAGTGATTTTAATAGTTTGGTCGAGCAGGTTAAACAGTCAATTATGCCCGTAACTGTATTAAGCTTATATCAGGGGGCGATGTTGATGCGTTTCGTGCGTTCTTCCGTAACCGAAGAAATTCACCAAGAGTACGTTAAAACTGCCTTAGCGAAGGGACTAACTAATTTTTCTGTCCTCACTAAGCATATAGTTCGCAATGCTTTAATCCCCGTTGTCACCCTAATTGCTCTCGATATTCCCTCAATTTTTACCGGTGCTTTAGTTACAGAACAAGTGTTTCGTGTGCCGGGAATCGGTGCTTTATTAATCGATTCTATTTCCCGCAGTGATACCCCCGTAGTGATGGCGATTACCTTTATCTATGCGATTTTAATTGTTATCTTTAACTTAATTGCCGATTTAACCTATAGTTGGCTCGATCCGCGAGTCAGATATTAACTATGAACATCACAAAATCCTTACACACGGGGATTTTAGTCACCGATCTAGAAAAAGCTGTTAACTTTTACGAAAATGTTCTAGGATTGACTAGAATCGATCGCCCTTTTCAATACGATGGGGTTTGGTATCAAGTGGGAGATTATCAAATTCATTTAATTGTCGATACCAATTACCAAAACTACCGTCCCAATCCCGAAAAATGGGGACGCAATCCTCATATTGCCTTCGCTATTGATGACGTGACAGCCATGGGTAACTATCTAGAAAGTCAAGGTTATACAATTCAAATGAGTGCCTCGGGTAGAAAGGCATTATTTGTCGGTGATCCCGATGGTAATATCCTAGAAATGAGCCAAATTTAGCCTGAAAAATTCCCCAATATGTTAGACCAATTACAGACTCAACTCTATCACCTTGAACAATACGCCGATCGCTTAGTAACTTCCCAACTAACTCACCTTAGTTTTGTCAGTATTGCCGTGATTTTTCTAGCCGGTTTACTCACCAGTCTTACCCCCTGTATGCTGTCGATGTTGCCGATTACCGTCGCTTATATCGGGGGTTACGAAAATCAAGGTCGTTTAGCGGCTTTTTGGCAGTCCACATGGTTTTCCCTGGGATTAGCCACCACCTTAGCGGGATTGGGACTAATTGCCGCTACTTTAGGAAAAGTCTATGGACAGGTGGGGATCGGTTTACCAATTATCGTCAGTGCGATCGCTATTTTGATGGGGTTAAACCTCTTGGAATTATTACCCCTGCGCTTCCCCTCCCTTGGCGCTACCGATTGGATTACCGGCGATTTTCCCCCGATTTTGCGCTCCTATCTTCTCGGTTTAACATTTGGTTTAATCGCCTCTCCTTGTAGTACACCAGTTCTGGCAACTCTATTGGCATGGGTGGCAAATACGGGGGATTTAAGCTTAGGAGGGGGATTATTGTTATCCTACACTGCTGGCTATGTTTTACCCTTAATTATCGTCGGTTCTTTTACTGCCTCGCTGAAAAGCTTTCTTTCTCTGCGTCAATGGTCCGGGTGGATTAATCCTGTCAGTGGGGTTTTATTAATCGGTTTTGGAGTTTTTTCTTTATTATCCCGTCTGCTGTGATGGTGGAGAGTTACAATGGATAATTGGCTAGAATTGCAAAACTTTTAACTATGACTATATCGGAAACTTCCTCAAATTTAAAGAATAGACCGGTCCAATGGGGACGTAAATTTATCCAGACTATTGCCGATCTGCGATTGGCAATTATCCTCTTACTTTTAATCGCTATTTTTAGCATTTCTGGGACAGTAATCGAACAGGGACAATCTCTATCTTTCTACCAAGTTAATTATCCTGAGAAACCCGCTTTATTTGGGTTTCTGACTTGGAAAGTTTTATTACTATTGGGATTAAATCATGTTTATAGCACTTGGTGGTATCTATCATTATTAATTCTCTTTGGTTCCAGTTTAACCGCTTGCACCTTCCGACGACAATTCCCCGCTTTAAAGGCGGCCAGAAACTGGCAATTTTATCAACAATCTCGCCAATTTCAAAAACTAGCTTTAAGTGCTGAATTAGAAACCGGTTCCCTAGAATCCCTCACCCCTCTATTAGAAAAAAAAGGCTACAAAGTTTTTCTAGAAAATAACAGTCTTTATGCTCGTAAAGGTCTGATCGGTAAAATCGGTCCGATTATCGTTCATGCAGCCATGTTAATTATTTTAGCGGGAGCGATCTGGGGAGCGTTAACGGGGTTTTTCGCTCAAGAAATGGTAGCTAGTGGCGATAGTTTTCAGGTTAAAAATATTATTGAAGCTGGACCCTTATCTAAAAATTCTCTCCCTAAGGATTGGGGGATTAAAGTTAATCGTTTTTGGATTGATTATAGTCCTAAAGGTGACGTAGAACAATTCTATTCTGATTTGTCGGTGATCGATAATCAAGGAGAGGAGATCGATCGCAAAACCATTCAAGTTAACCAACCTTTGCACCATAAAGGGGTGACTTTTTATCAAACCAGTTGGGGGATTGCTGGGGTAAAAGTACAGGTGAATAATAGTCCGATTCTACAGCTACCGATGGCTAGTTTAGACACCAAAGGTAATGGACAAATCTGGGGAACTTGGATCCCGACTAAAACCGATCTTAGTGAGGGAGTTTCTCTTTTAACCAGAGATCTACAAGGTACGGTAATTGTCTATGATGCTAAGGGAGATTTAACCTCTGCTGTACGAGAAGGAATGACGATTCCTATCAATGGAGTTAATCTAAAAATAGTCGAATTAGTCGGCAGTACAGGTTTACAAATTAAGGCAGATCCGGGAGTGCCTATCGTCTATTTAGGTTTTGCTTTATTGATGATGGGAGTGGTAATGAGTTACTTTTCCCATTCGCAAATTTGGGCTTTACAATCGGGCGATCGCTTTTATATTGGTGGTAAAACTAATCGCGCTCAAGTCGGTTTTGAACGGGAAATAATTGATACCATTGAAATGTTAAAGTTAAATTAGAATTGACGTTAATCTGGTGTCGTTTCCCGATGAAAAGTTCTGTTTATCTATCTTTTGCCTTTTGCCTACCCTAACCAAGAACTTAATTTTGTTCAATCACTTATATGCCAGAATTGCCAGAAGTAGAAACGGTGCGTCGCGGGTTAAATCAAGTTACCCAGGGCAAAAAAATTATCGGTGGGGAAGTATTATTACAGCGTACCCTAGCCTATCCTAATTGCGAGGCAACTTTTCTGCAAGGAATTGCTCAGACCACGATTACCAATTGGCAGCGCCGAGGCAAATATCTCCTCGCCAATTTAGATAATGGTAGCAGTATCGGGGTTCATCTGCGTATGACCGGACAATTGCTCTGGGTAAAAGATACCACTCCCCTGCCGATTCATACGCGCTTACGCTTCTTTTTTGCTAATCAGCAAGAATTGCGCTTTGTCGATACCCGCACTTTCGGGAAAATTTGGTGGATTGCCGCCGATAAAACCCCAGAAAGCGTGATTACCAGTCTGAAAAAACTGGGATTGGAACCCTTTGATCGCAATTTTACCGCCGATTACCTCTATAGTCACTCTCAAAAAAGTCGTCGTCCGATTAAAACTTTTCTCCTCGATCAAAATGTGGTGGCAGGAATTGGCAATATCTACGCAGATGAAGTTCTTTTTAAAAGTGGTATCCATCCCCAAACTGCCGCTAATCTCTTGAAAATTGAGCAAATAGACTTATTGACAAAAAACATTATTTCTGTATTGGAAACTGCAATCGCTGAAGGCGGCACCAGTTTTAGCGATTTTCTCCACGTTACGGGAGTTAATGGCAATTATGGGGCGATGGCCTGGGTTTATGGACGTACTGGCGAAAATTGTCGTCTTTGCGGTGCAACTATTGCCAGAATTAAATTAAGTGGACGCTCGGCTCATTTTTGTCCCCAATGTCAAGTCTCAAGGGAATTATGAATTATGAATTATGAATTATGAATTATGAATTGGGGAGAAGGGAGAAGGGATGCCTTTTGCCTATTGCCTTTTGCCTATTGCCTTTTGCCTCCTGCCTCCTGTCTCGGAGTCTCCTCGATTCTGCTGTAAGCTAATGGCTAGATGGTCAGGTCACGGAAATCGATGCAAAGTTCACTGAAAAGGATTATCATCGGGGCGAGTTTTTTTCTCGCTACGGTAGTCGGGGCAACTATCGGTTATATGGCCTACGGTTGGAGTTTTCTTGATGCCGTTTATATGGTGATAATTACCATATTTGGGGTGGGTTTCGGGGAAGTTAAACCGATTAACACTCCCAGTCTGAGAGCTTTTACCATGTTAGTTATCGTCTGTGGGACCACCTCGGCCGTTTATGTGGTGGGAGGGTTTTTTCAGATGCTCACCGAGGGAGAAATTAACAAAGCTTTTAGCGATCGCCGGATGAATAAAGAGATGGAATGCTTAGAAAATCACGTCATAATCTGCGGTTTTGGGCGCATAGGACGCATCCTAACGACTAAATTGGCAAAAACAGCCCAATCCTTTATTATCGTCGATAATAACCCCGAGCGCATCCGATTAGCTCAGGAAAAAGGTTACATAACTCTTAATGGTAACGCCACCGATGAAAGTATTCTCCAGAAAGCCGGTATCGACAAAGCGCGAGTTTTAGCGACGGTGTTGCCTGATGATGCCTTAAATGTCTTCATCACTTTAACCGCAAGAGAACTCAGTCCGCAACTATACATTATCGCCAGGGGAGAATATCCCAGCACCGAGAAAAAATTAAAACTAGCCGGGGCCGATCAAGTGGTCTTACCTGCTACCATTGGAGCAGAGAGAATGGCCCATTTAATCACCCATCCGGCCGCAATCGATTTTTTACAGGAAGATGAAGGTAGGCGCAATCTTAACGAATTATTAGCCGATATCGACCTGCAATTTGAAGAATACTCGATTTTAAGCGATTCGCCCTTTTTGGGACAACCCATCAGTCAGATGGAAGTGCGGGGACAGGGTGCTTTTATTATCGTTGCTGTGCGTCAATTTGATGGTCGTGTCATCGCCCATCCCGACAATTCCACCATTCTACAGCAAGGCGATACGGTGATTTTATTAGGTCATCGGGGCGATGTTCCCAATTTTGCCCGTCGTTATGCTCTGCGTCGAGAAATGCGCTATCGCGGGTCTTCTTGGTAGGATATTTACCTACAAAAAAGTTGAGCTTTTCTGGAATTAATTTCGCTGTCTCTGGAGATATTACTAACTCACTAATTATCTCCAGAGACAGCTATGAAATTAACCTATCGCGGCATTGTTTACGAGAAAAATCCCACTGCCCCCGTTGCTTCCAGTCCGATGATTTTAAGCTATCGTGGTGTTCCCTATTTAAAAAACCGTGGTGTCGTTCAAACTATTCAGAAACAGGTAGCCGTTACCTATCGCGGTCAAGCCTATCATATCATGCAATCTCTAGCTTCTTTGCCCACGGAAAAACCCTCTTTAAGTTTTTAACTTCTAGTTCATTTTTCAATCAATCTCCTTTAAATATTGTCAATTAATGATCACAGCAATTACCTTAAACGGGTTTTATCTTCCCTCTTGCTACAAGGGGGATTTTTTACTTGTTTTTGCCAGCAAGGAATAACTACCTAAGCAAAATTAATTACACATATTTTTCCCTTCCGCAGTTCCCCAGTCCTGATGTTCCCCCTTTCCAGATTCTGAATTTAATTTTCTCGAACTGCTGATAGTTATCAGTTTTTTGTAGAATAGGGAGATTGAGAAAACGAACATCTGCCCCTATGATAAGATTCCCTTTGACTGGTCGTTATTCTGGTTTATGCGTCTTGTTCACTTTATTCTGGTTAAGCGGTCAATCTTTACCGGTGCGAGCGGAAAAAATCTATAGTCCCGTCCCCCTAATCCTCAATAAAGAAATTAACGATACTCTCACCGACAAGGATATTCCCACGGGTGAGGGGGGGTTTGCCAGAGATTATACCGTAGATTTGGACAAGGATGATCAGGTGGCCATCGATCTGAAATCAGAAAATTTTGATGGAGTTTTAATTCTCCTGGCCGACGATGGTTCCACTGTAGCGGAAAATGATGATGGTCCCGATGGTGGCACTAATGCCCTCCTCTTTGCACGCATTACCGAGTCGGGTAAATATATTATTCGGGTGAGAGCTTTCGGAGAAACCGGTGGGGGAAAATTTACCCTGAAATTAACCCGTTTACGGGCTGTGGAGGGCAAAAATTAGCTAATTATTGTCAAAAAAACCAAGAATAGAGCCTCTGTCCACTCTACCACCGCACCGTAGGTATCGCCGGTGTGACCGCGAAGACGACGATATAACCAGTAACCAGTAAGCAGAGCGAGGGCGATTCCAGCACTAATGGCGATTATTCCCCACCTTAGACCACCAAATAGGGCGATTAACCCCCAAATTACTCCCCCACAGTCCCAAGGCAGACAAAAAGCCACTTTATGAAAGGCTCCCTTACCGGTGGGTTTGAGGTAGGGATAAAGAGCGATCGCCATTACTTGCCCCCAACGTCCCCAAATTGGGGCTAAAATTAGAGCTAAGGCTCGATTATCGCTTAAATCCGTCAAAGCGGCGATTTTTAGCAGCAAAACCATGGTCACGGCCATGACTCCAAAGGCCCCGGTAACACTATCGGCCATGACCGCTAAACGACGCGGGGGGTCGGTGACAGCTAAACCATCGGCCGTGTCACTAACTCCATCAAGGTGTAGTCCTCCCGTTAGATAAACCCAAACCCCCACAAGGACAACTGCACGAGTTAAGAGTGGCATTCCCAGACCAGCTAGAGTTATATCGAGCAAAACTAGAATTAAACCCAAAAATAAGCCCACTAAGGGAATCCATCGGGCAATTCTGCCAAAATCCGGCCAGGCAATCGGAACCGGAATAATCGTGTAAAAAGCGATCGCACCTAAAAATGAGCGAATTTCTTGACAAATGAAGTTAAATATGGTAGTCAATCTCCCCAATTCGATTCTGGTGTGGCAGTGTTTCTCATAAAGATGAAGTATAACCTAATTTTGTATCGGCCACCCTGTGGGATTTTCAAAACATCTGAGAATGCCTATAATAATTCGGCATAACACGCTTATTGTAATGTTATAGGAAGAGTTCTTGCGATCGCTATACAGGAGAGTAATATACGGAAAGTTTCCTGAAAAAATGCGTATTTAGTGTGATATACGGAAAGTTTCTGTATAGCATCTAGTCCGACGTACACTTCTAAGCTACGAGTTCCCCCTGTGACTTAGTACAGTTACTAATACATAAAAAGCAAATTAAATGAAAACTCAGTTACTTGAAAGCCTACTTTACGAAGAAGAAAGTCCAACGCTTGATTTCAAAAAAGAACAATATCCATTCTCCAAGGCAAGTGAGGAAGAGAAGTCTGAACTTGTCAAGGATATTTTAGGATTCGCAAACGCATGGCGAAGATCCGATGCCTACATCTTGATTGGAGTAGAGGAAGTACGGGGCGGAAAAAGTGAAGTAATAGGAATACAAAATCATCTTGATGATCACACACTTCAACAATTTATTAACAGTCTCACTAATCAGCCAGTTCGCTTTCATTACGAGGCCGCAACTATTGAGGGCAAGCAAGTAGGTGTTATCCGAATTGAACAGCAAACAAGACCAATATATCTTAAGAAGAAATATGGAAAGCTGGATAAAGATAAGGTTTATGTGAGGAGAGGAAGTTCAACCGATCCACAAAAACCGGCTACTTTAGATGAAATTGCACAAATGAGGGTGGAACCTGAAGATATTGACGCTAATCTTGCGGTTGTATTTTCCAACCCAGATACTAAGGAACTGATTGGCTCACACTTATCAATTGAAGCTGAATTATGCAACTTGCCGCCATCTTATAGCATCCCATCTTTGCCTGATTTGCCCAGAAATTCCTATATACTTGATTCAATATCAGCGTATAGAACAAATCATCAATATTACCGTGAGTTAGCTCACTATATCTATGTACGTAATCTATTTCGCCCAGTTCAACTATCTATCTCAAATGTTGGGCGTGTCGCTGCGCGCAATGTCAGAGTCGAGTTCTCAGTTAACTCTTTAATGCAGATAGAAATGCTTCAAAAGGAAAATCTTCCTCAAATGCCCGAAAAGCAATCTCTCGGACTAGAACTAAATCTAAATAGAATGAGATTTACTAAGACACCAGGCAATGTGTGCATCAATCAAACTACTGACCAACTAACTATTGAGATTGATTGTGGAGATCTACAGCCAGGCAGGAGAATATTCTCTGATGTCTTCTATATCGGCAAGAAAACTGAAAATTGCGATAATATTGTCGGAGCAGTTTATGCCGACAATCTTTCTTGCCCCTCTGAGTTGAATCTTACAATATCTGCTTCACTAAGCAAGTCTTCTCTGACAGTAGAAGATTTGATGTCTTGGGGGGAGTGCGATCGCCGATGATCTTGTAGGGTGCGTTCCCTAAAGTGGCTCCCACTGCTCCAGCGATCGATTTTTGGGGAACGCACCATGCAGATTGATTGCAGCTGTGGGTTTAAGTGTGATGGCGAAGGCAGTGCGTAGCAGTACGCTGATCCTGTCGGTTGGGTTGGCGGCTGTTACCCAACACCCTCAAAACCAAGATTAAATAAGGTAGGATAGAGAGCGAAAAAATATTCTAGATTGCCGTGAATGGAAGCGTCTATATTGAAACAAGTATTTTTGGGCATTTAACCGCCAGACCCACTGACAATCTGATCGTTGCTGCTAATATCAAGATCACCCAGGATTGGTGGAACGAACATAGTAGCTCATTTACGCTTTACGCATCAGAGATCGTTGAAGATGAGGCAGCTAAGGGAGATCCGATAATCGCCGCTCAACGGTTAAACTTGTTACAATCCCTAATGCTTCTCGAACTTACAGAAGATGCGTTTGAACTTTCGCAAGCGTTTCTGACTCAAAGCAATCTGCCCCTAAAGGCATCTAACGACGCTTTACATATGGCATTAGCAACCGTCTATAACTTAGATTATTTGCTAACATGGAACTGCAAGCACATGGCAAATGCCCAAATTCAGCGTAAGCTGGCTCAGATTAGTTCTGATCTCGGATATATATTGCCAGTTATTTGCACTCCTTATGAGCTTATTGGATATAACCTAGAGGTCTAGTCATGTATAAAAATGAAATTCTCGATGAAATTCACAAGTATAGAGAAGAATACGCTCAATCGTTTCAATATGACTTAAGAGCTATTTTTAATGACTTAAAGCAGAAGCAACTGGCTCATAAAGATAGATTAGTTAGGTTGCCAATTAAGCGAGCGTCTAATAAATCACTGCACCCGACCGCTGGCTAAAGTATTCAATGGAACCGCTAAATCTATAGTGCGATGGCGAAGGCACTGCGCAGCAGTACGCTGATCCTGTCGGTTGGGTTGACAGAAAAAATAGGGTGTGTTCCCTAAAGTGGCTCCTACTGCTCCAGCGATCGATTTTGGGGAACGCACTATGCACATTAATTGCAGCTGTGGGTTTAAGTGCAATGCCGCACCTAAAAATGAGCGAATTTCTTGACAAATGAAGTTAAATATGGTAATCAACCTCCCCAAAATTAGATTCCGGTATGGCAGCGTTTCTCATAAAGATGAAGTATAACTTAATTTTGTATCGGCGACCCTGTGGGATTTTCAAAACATGAGAACGCCTATAATAATTCGACATAACACGGTTACTTGTAATTTTATTAGGAAAAGTTCTTGTGATCGCTCTATAGGAGAGTAATATGCGGAAAGATTCTTTAAAAATGTGTATTTAGTATGAGATACGGAAAGTTTCCGTATAATTCATAGTTAGACTGCTAATTTCTTGGTGAAGATAGTTCTGGTTACTTTTGGGTAAGTGCTATACTATAGTGAGGTTTTTACATGGTTTTTCTCATGAAAAATAAAGCCATTATCCTGCTGGGGGCTGTTGCCGCTCTTGGACTGGCTGCAACCTCAACTTTACTTCTGACACGTCCATCCGGAAATTCTCCAGATTCCGCCTCTGCTCAATTTTCTCCCAACGGCATGGGTATGATGCATCATATGCAGGTCAGTAGCGAGTTTGACTATCTTGCCCAAATGATTCCCCACCATCAGGAGGCAATCGATACCGCCCAGGTTATTCTGGCACGCACTAGTCGTCCTGAGATGAGGCAGTTTGCTCAAAATATTATTCAAGTGCAAACTGCTGAAATTGCTCAGATGAAAAACTGGCTCAACCAGTGGTATCCAGGAGGGAATATTAGCGTCTCCTACGTTCCCATGATGCGAGATCTGAGCCAACTTCAGGGCGATGCCCTAGATCAAACTTTTTTACAAGATATGATTGAACATCATATGGGAGCCGTGATGATGTCGCAAATGCTCCTGAATCATAATCTGGTGAAGCATCAGCCTGTCCAGTCCTTGGCTGAGAACATTGCCACTAGCCAGCGCCTGGAAATTCAGCAGATGCGAACTTGGTTGATAGCTTGGTTTGGTGATCGCAATCCAATGGGTAGAATGCATCATTAGCTTCTAGTAATCACGATCGAGATTTTGGGGCAATTAATGTTTTGCTTCCGCTGTGCGGTCTAACAACCCCAATGCAGTGGGATGCCGAAGGCACTGCGTAGCAGTACGCCATCGCTGTAGGCTGCGTTCCCTAAAGTGTCTCTTACTGCTCCACTGATCGATTTTTGGGGAACACACCATCCACATTTATTAAAGCTGTGGGTTTAAGTGCGATGCCGCTCTTGTGGGCCCAGTTGAGGAATGTTAGCGAAGATTCCCAATGTTTGGGTTAAAATAGAGGGGCAAAAGTTGCAACCGGTTAATGATAGTACGACCACCCCTCTACAGCCAAGAAGAATTTGCCCGACGTGGTAATCAGATTTATTAGACTCAGGTGCGCTCTCAAGTCGAGGAGGGCAATTATGGCAAAATACCACTATATCCTTTTTCCCTTGAAACTTACTCTCAAATTATATGAGTTAACGACTAAGGGTGATAATTTTCTGAAAATCTCTTTGAATAATAGTAAAATTTTTGTCAGTTAAAAGCGGCACATGAACGAATAAGGCTCTCGGATGATATTTTAAGACTTGAAAATATAATTCTTCGCAGACAAACTGACCAGCATTATCGCTGATATAACTATAGTCAAGGTTTTTAATTAAATCTGGCAATGGAATTGGTGTCAATAACTTTTTTGTACTACTCCTAGCCTGAGATTCTAAACTTAAACGATAACGACTTTCTGCCATACCACAACAAATAACTAAATCGGTTTTTTTGTCTTGAATAGCTTTAACAAATCGTTCACTGGCTCGATGGGTATTAACGGGAAGTTGACGCAAAAATAAAAGATTTTTTGGACAATTATCTTGAATAGATACTAACAAATCATCGGAGGAATTACTCCGGTGATGGCATAACCAAGGTGCAAAAGAAGTTAAAAGAATTGTCAAGTTATCTCCTGAGGGTTAATTGGGATGATGGAAAAAAAAGCGATCGAAGGGACAAAAATTGCTACACTAACTGACGTGACCTCAATTAAAGACGAGATTGATATTCTATGCAACGCCGTAAATTTTTGCTGATTAGTGGCAGTTTAGGCGGTTTTAGCTTGGTAGCTTGCGCTCATCAAATTTTACAGCCCGTTACTTCCAAAAATCCCCCTGAGTCTCCCGTTAAACAAGCAGAAAAGGCGAAAAAAGTCAAGATAATCGTGATTAGTGACCTTAATAGTCAATACGGTTCCACTACTTACGATCCCGAAATCGATCGAGCCATCCCTTTAATTATCAATCATAAACCCGATCTGGTCCTCTGTGGTGGGGACATGGTGGCAGGACAAAAAAGCAGCTTGACAGAGGCAGCAATTAACGCCATGTGGTCAGCCTTTGATCATCATATCGCCGCGCCCCTGCGAGCTGCTAAAATACCCTTTGGTTTTACCATCGGTAATCATGACGCTTCTGGAGCTTTATCCGCAGGAAAATTTATCTATGCTAAGGAGAGAAAATTAGCCCAAGATTATTGGCAAAACCCCCAACATCATACAAGTTTAAATTTTATCGATAAAACTGGCTTTCCTTTTTATTATACTTTCACTCAAAATGGTATATTCTATCTAGTTTGGGATGCCTCCACTCATTTAATCTCTCGGGAACAACTAAATTGGGCAGCAAAAAACTTGAGTAGTAGCGACGCTAAAAATGCTAAAATGCGGCTAGTAATCGGTCATTTACCCCTCTACGGTATTGCCGTGGGCAGAAATCGACCGGGGGATTATTTAGCCGATGCCGAGCAATTAAGAGCGTTTTTAGAAAGCTATCAGGTGCATACTTATATTAGTGGCCACGCTCACGCTTACTATCCGGGTAAACGGGGGCAATTACAATTATTACACGCGGGAGCTTTAGGCAGTGGACCGCGACGGTTATTGAACAGTGAACAAGCACCCAGAAAAACCCTAACAATTGTCGATATTAATCCCCATCAACAGGAAACAGTTTACACCACCTACGACATGAAAACCCAAGAGGCGATCAATATTACCAGTTTACCTCCTCTGATTATGGCTCCCAACGGGCAAGTTTTACGTCGAGATATTCCATCGGTTAACTAGAAAGGAATTCCCATAATGGCCACTGTCATCAGCACCGTTAATATGAAAGGAGGAGTAGGAAAAACTACTCTTACCGTCAATCTTGCCACCTGTTTAGCTAAATTTCAGCAAAAACGAGTCCTTGTCCTCGATTTAGACGCTCAAATCAGTGCGACTCTTAGTTTAATGTCCCCTCACGAATTCGCTCAACTGCGTCGCAAAAAACGCACTTTAAGCTATTTATTAGAAGCAATTATCAAACCCAATCCCTACAATAAATTAACTATTGATGATATTATCGTCCCTTCAGTCTGTGAAATTCAAGGCTTAGATTTACTGCCAGGAGACATTGAACTATATGATGAATATGTCGTCTCAGAAACCCTGCACCATCAAGCAATTTTACAGGAAGATTTAGGCTTTGATCATGCTTGGAATAACCTGGAAAGAATCCTAATTCAAAAAATCATTGACCCCATTCAAGACCGTTATGATTATATTATCATGGATTGCGCTCCGGGCTATAATCTTTTAACTCGTAGTGGTCTATGTAGCAGTCATTTTTATTTACTACCCGCCCGTCCCGAACCTTTATCAATTGTCGGCATTCAGCTATTAGAAAGAAGAATAGTTAAACTGAAAGCTAGTCATCAAGAAACCGACCCGATTAACCCCGGTTTACTCGGTATAGTTTTTATTCTTTCCGGTGGTGGTTTACTCAGTCGCTACTATAATCAAGTCATGCGCCGGGTACAACAGGATTTTCAAGCCCATCAAATTTTTGCTAATGCGATTCCTATGGATGTTAATGTAGCTAAAGCTGTGGATATGTTCGTGCCTGCGGTGGCAGCCATGCCCTCTTCTAGTGGTTCTAAAGCTTTTATGAAACTCACAGAAGAATTCTTGATCAAAACCAAAAAATAGGAGATAATTACTATGGTCATTGAGTGGTTAGAATTTCAAGTTAAACCCGAAGCACGAGAAAAATTTATCCAAAAAGATCAAGAAATTTGGACAAAGTTTTTAGCAAAACAACCTGGTTTTTTAGGTAAGGAGCTTTGGATTAATCCCACCATTGAGGAACAATTAATTATCGTTGTCCATTGGCAAACGAAAGAACAGTGGAAAGCTGTCCCCCAAAATTTACTTGATGACACCGAGGCCAAATTTTCCCTAGCCATGGGAAAAGATAATTATCAATTAATCAAAGTCAAGGAATTTCAGGTCAGAAAATTTCGAGAAAATTGTCAGAACAATTTAGAATCTATGCAGCCAGGATAAAAAATCAATTCATCTTTTTGTCCCCTCTCAACCTAGCCAAACTTGTCCTGAGGGGCTAAAGTGTGCTATAAGCAGTCAGACCCTGCCATCGTCTTTATTCTTTCCGATTAGGTAAATTACTGATGACTGAAGCTAAACGCGCCCTCATTACCGGCATCACCGGTCAAGATGGTTCC